>CAZOQK010000001.1:0-47825 GCA_964581735.1 uncultured Halobacteriales archaeon
GTCGTGGGCTGTCGGATGAACCCGATGGACACCAACTGGCAGGCACCGGCGTTCATCCGCCCGGACGAACAGACCATCATCCACGCCGACATCGACACGCGCAACGCCGGTTGGGTCTACCCAGCCGATGTCGCGCTCATCGGTGACGCCGCACAGAGTCTCGCCGATGTCGCCGACATACTCCCAGACAGCGTCGGTAGCGACTGGGCGCGCGAGCGCGCCGCGAGCGCCCGCGAGTCGTTTTTCCACCACAAGTGTGACTCGGATGCCTCGCCGATCAAACCCCAGCGTGCAGTCAAGGAAATCCAGGCGGTCGTCGACGAGGACACCATCGTCACCGCCGACTCGGGGAACAACCGCTTCTGGCTGCTGAACTACCTCCAGACACCCGACACCCGGACGTACTTCGGTAGCGGCGGTGTGGGCGCGATGGGGTGGGCGGCCCCCGCCGCGGTCTCCGCCGCAATTACGACCGACAATGACATAATCGGCGTCGCCGGCGACGGCGGGTTCACCATGACGATGACCAGCGTCGAGACTGCCGTCGACCACGGCGTCGCCCCCACCTTCGTCGTCCTCAATGATACAAGCCTCGGGATGGTTCGCCAGATGCAACACGACGAGGACGACATCGCGGGCGTCGAGTTCCACGACACCGACTTTACCAAGATTGCAGAAGCCTTCGGCGCACGGGCGACCCGAGCCGTCACGCCAGACGAACTGGCCGCCGCACTTGAGACTGGCACCAGTGCCGACGTGCCCTTCGTCATCGACGCGCGAATCGATCGGGAGGAAGAGATGGTCGACTCGCTGCAGTCCTCCTTTTACGAACAGGTCGGGGGGCTCCACGAGTGACCAACGAGTCACCCAACAAAGCGTATAAACCGACGACCGACCATACTCTGACATACCAATGACAGACAACACCGTACTCGTGACTGGTGGTACAGGTTTCCTCGGCTCCTACGTCGTCGAGGATCTCGTCAACGGCGGCCACGATGTCGTCGCCTACGACCTCTCAACGGACGACCGCATCCTCGCGAAACTCGGCGTCGCCGACGACATCGAGATTCGCCGCGGCGACGTTTCCGAACCGACCGACGTGGTTCGGGCGGTCAAAGAGACGGGGACGACTCACATCGTCCACCTCGCCGCCCTCCTGACCAACACCGCACGCGACGATCCGCGTGCCGCACTCGATGTCAACGTACAGGGGACAAACGCCGTCTTCGAGGCCGCACGCACCCTCGACGACCAGGTCGAACGGGTCGCATGGGCCTCCAGTGCTGCGGTCTACGCGCCGCCGGCCAACTACGACGCCGAGTACGTCAACGAGGACGAACTGGTCTACCCCGATACGCTCTACGGCGCGACCAAGGAGTACAACGAACACCAGGCCCGGGTCTACCACGAGGACTACGACCTCGACCACGTCGCGCTGCGCCCGACCGTCGCCTACGGTCCCTACCGCGAGACCGGTGGCTCGGCCTTTCTCGCCAACATTATCGAAAAGCCCGCTCTGGGGGACTCGTTCAGCGTCGAGTACGGCGATCAGGTCATCGACTGGCAACACGCCCGCGACATCGCACAGGCGTTCCGGAAAGCGACCTTCGTCAATGAATCCGACCTCTCCCAGCGCGTCTACAACGTCCGTGGCGTCCTCGCCACCATCCAGGAAGCGGCCGACACGGTCCGTGAGATTATCCCCGGCGCCGACATCACCGTCACCGACGAGGGGGAGCTTCCCTGGACGCAGAACCTCGATATGACCGCCGCACAGGAGGATCTCGGCTACGAAGTCGAGTACGACCTCGAAACCGGCTTCCGCTCGTACATCAACACGCTGCGCGAAGTGAACGGGCTGGAACCGGTCTAAACGCACCGCATCCGGCCGTCTCCCGCTACGTTTCGCCGAGGCGCTCGCCGTCGACGTAGAGTTTGTCGGGGGCGGGTCGGCCCTTGTCGTAGCCCTCGTGATACTCGAACAGCTGGAACAGTGCGCCGGTCGGGTTCGACGGCGGAATAAACGCCTCCGTCCAGTCGTCGTACTCGCGGTACTCGACGACGTGCAGTCCGGCCGCCTCGATTGTTGCGGCGACGATATCGATGTCCGCAACCTCAAGCGTGACGTGGTGCAACCCGGGACCGTGCTCCTCCAGATACTCAGTCAGAAACGTGTCCTCCGCCTCTGGGGCAATGAGTTCGAGGCGGGATGCCCCGTGGCCGAAGTCGTACTGTGCCCACCGGAACCGTCCCTCAACGGACTCCTCGATGAGTTTCCGGCAACCAAAGGCAAAGAGGACGCCCTCGGCGTCGGCGATGGAGTCGACAGCGATACCGGTGTGGTCGACGCGGACCGTTGGGTGTTCGGACATCGTTGTACGGTCGCTCGTAGACCGACCTATATTCTTCGACGGGCACCATCTTGCACTCCTTCACTGAAAAGTCGCCTTTCGAGAGATAATATGACACACCAACCGGGAGAAATCTTATGCCACATTGTTTCATAACGGTTAACACAGCTTGACATGACTCACGACAACATGACGCACGACTTCGTTATCGTCGGTGCCGGGTCAGCCGGCTGTGCACTTGCCCACCGCCTCTCCGAGGACGGGGACAACGATGTCCTCTTGCTCGAAGCCGGGGAACCAGACGACAGGGAGGAGATTCACGCGCCGCCCCGGTTCCCGGAGCTGTACAGCTCGGCGGTCGACTGGGACTACCACACGGCCCCGCAGCCGGAGCTGAGCGACCGGCAACTCTACCACCCTCGGGGGAAGACACTCGGTGGGTCGAGTTCGCTCAACGGGATGATATACATCCGCGGGCATCCGAGCGACTATGACACGTGGGCGGGGCTGGGCAACGATGGATGGGAGTACGACGACCTTCTCCCGTACTTCAAGCGGGCGGAACACTTCGCGCCCGGCGACGGTGAGTACCACGGCGAGGGCGGGCCGCTGAACGTCGCCGGACAGGTCGAGCCACACCCGGTCTCGGAAGCGCTCATCGAGGGAATGGCCGAAGTCGGCATCGAGCGCAACCCCGACTTCAACGCTGGCCGCCAGGAGGGCAGCGGGTTCTACCACCTGACACAGAAGAACGGCGAACGGTGCAGCAGCGCGGCCGCGTACATCACGCCCGTGCTGGACCGTCCGAACCTGACTGTCGAGACGGAGGCACAGGTGACGAGCGTCACGTTCGACGGGGACCAGGCCGTCGGCGTCGAGTACGAACAGGACGGCACGACCGTCGCCGCCGGGGCCAGCGAGGAGGTCGTCCTCTCGGCGGGCGCAATCAACTCGCCGCAGCTGCTCATGCTGTCGGGTATCGGCCCGGCCGAGCATCTCCGCGACCACGGTGTCGAGGTCAGGGCCGACCTTCCCGGCGTCGGCCGGAACCTCCAGGACCACCTGAAACTCGGCGTCGTCTACGAGCAAAGTAACGGACCACCGGCCCCGGCGCCGACCTCTAATGTCGTCGAGACGGGCTGTTTCGTCCGGACCGACGAGGACATGCCGGCGCCGAACCTCCAGTTCCACAACGCGCCGGTGTACCTGCTCGAACACGGCCTCGGCGCACCGGACGACGACCGCACGTTCTTTACGATGATGCCGACACAGATCCGGCCGGAGAGCAGCGGGACGGTCCGGCTGGCTTCGGTCGACCCGCACGAACCCCCGATTATCGACCCCGAGTACCTGCGCGCCGACGGCGACATTGAGCCACTCGTCGAGGGGGTCAAACTCGCCCGGGAAATCGCCGACACCGACGCGCTCGAACCGTACTGTGGACCGGAGGTCCACCCGGGGCCGGACGTGACCTCGGAACAAGGCATCCGGGAGTTCGTCCGCGACCACGCCTCGACGGTGTACCATCCGGTCGGGACCTGTAAAATGGGCAACGACGAGATGGCCGTGGTCGACGACAGGCTGCGCGTCAGAGGCGTCGAGGGGCTGCGCGTTGTGGACGCGTCGGTCATGCCACGCATCGTCGGCGGGAACACGAACGCGCCGACCATCGCCATCGCGGAGAAGGCGGCGGACCTGCTGACGGCGTAACCGTCGGGTCCGCTCCGTGTCACCGCTGGCCGCTGGCAACTGTCGCCGGGAGGCTGTGCCGCTCGCGGTCAGTTCGCGGTTTCGGCTTCTATCGCGCTCCCGAGTGCGACCAGCGTCGCCTCGTCGCGCCGGGCGCCGACGAACTCCAGGCCGACCGGCTCGCCGTCGGCCGTCTCGACGGGCACCGACAGCGCGGGGTGGCCAGTGAGATTGAACGGGACGGTGTTGGTGACGGTCCGGGCGAAGTCCTCGTTGCTCGTTATCGCGCCGAACTCGGGCGCCGTCATCGGCGTCGTCGGCGCGACGAGCGCGTCGTAGCTCCTAAGCACCTTGTCGACGACGCTGGTAAACGCAGTGCCGAGGTTCTGTGCGGCGACGTAGTGGTCGAACCCGTCAGCGGCGAGCGCGCTGTTGGTCAGTATCTGCTCGCGGACGTTCACACCGAGGTCCGGTGACCGGACGGCCGCTCGGACGGCACTGCGCCACTGCTCGCTGTGACCGGTGCCGGTCCCGACGAGTTGCCCGTCGGCGAGTGCCAGCGCGGCGAACTCCGCGCCTGCGACGGCCAACCCGGCCAGCGTGGCCGCCTCGAACTGCGGGAGGGAAACCGATTCAGCGGTGACGCCGTGGTCGCCCAGGGCGTCGACAGCCGTCTCGACTGCCGCCGCGACGGGCTCGTCGGACGCCGCCATCGCGGGCTCGATGATGCCGAGGCTGAACCGGTCAACGGAGGTATCGAGGCCGTCGGCGACGGCCGGTGGCGCGGGTCCGCCCATTGATGAGGGGTCCCGGGGGTGTGGCCCGGCGATGGTGTCGTGAACGCGGGCGGCCGTCTCAACGTCCCTGGCCAGCGGGCCGACGCAGTCAAGCGAGGGGGCGAGGTCGGCAAAGCCAAACCGCGGGACGAGCCGGTGGGTCGGTTTCAGCCCGACGACGCCACAGAAGGATGCGGGGATGCGGATGCTGCCGCCGGTGTCGCTGCCAAGCGCCGCGTCCAGTAGGCCAGCGGCGACCGCCGCGCCGCTCCCGCTGGAGGAGCCACCCGGGACCACGCCCTCGTTCCGGGGGTTCTCGATGGGGTCGAACGCACACGTCTCCCCGGTGGTGAAGTAGGCGAACTCGTCCATGTTCGTCGTCGCGGTCACATCGGCCCCGGCCTCGTGGAGTCGGTCGACGACCGTCGCGTGGTAGTCAGGCGTAAACTCGACGGCTGCCGAGCCACAGTGCATCGGCACGCCCGCGACGGCGAGGTTGTCCTTCACGCCCAACGCCAGCCCGTCGACCGGCCCGTCGGTCTCGGGCAGGTCAAAGCGGTGTCTGACGGCGTTGTATTCGTCGGCCCCGTCCTCAATGTCCGTCGCCGCCGTCGCCGTCGGCGTGTCCACCGGGAGGTCGTCGTACTGTGTGGCCATGCCACGGGCCGCTTCGGCGTACGCCGCAATGTCGTCCTCTGTCAGTTCCAGCCCGAGCCGCTGTGTGACCGCTTGCACGTCTGTGTCATCTATCATGCGTGTGGGATATAGACCCATACCCACTAAATCCTGGTGCGGGAAATCCGGAGTTTGATTAGGACCCTCCCTGTACGGTCCTATGATGTACGACCGCGACTTCATGGAAGGCACGCGTGGCACCATGGCCGTCGATTGGGAGGAACGAATCGATGTCCAGCGGATGCGACGCGAGCGCACGGAGAAAGCACTAAAGCGACTGCAGGACTCGGAGCTTGGGTCGATGCTGCTCATCAACGACCCGAACGTCCGCTACGTGACTGGCCTCGCGATGACCGGCGGCAGCGGCGCCGACCACTACACCCTGCTGACGGAGGATGGCGACATCATCCACTGGGACACCGCAGACCACGCCTCGAACCAGAAGTTCAACTGCCCCTGGTTGGACGACATCCGCTATGCCTGCCCCGGCCTTGGGAACGTCCCGCGGGCCTCGACGAGTGCCTCCGCCCGGGACTGGCTGAAGGACAAGATGGCCGAAACCGTCTACACGGCCATGGAGGAGTACGGCGTCGACAGGGAGCCGATAGGTATCGACGTGGGCAACGACGCCCTCATCAAGAAGTTCGAGGATCGCGGCGTCGATATCGATACTGCGGCGGCGACGGATATCATGCTTGACGCGCGCAAGGTGAAGACCCGGGACGAAATCGAGTGTCTCCGGCAGGTCGCGGCCATCTGTGAAGCCGGTTTCCAGAAGATTACCGAAACCGCCAAACCGGGAATGCGTGAATCGGAAGTCTGGGGCGAGGCCGTCGGCGAACTCTGGCGCCACGGCGCGATGGCCCAGGGCGGCTACGTCACCTCCGGCCCGAACACCTGGCCTAAACACCAAGCAAACACGACCGACCGCGCCATCCGCCCGAACGACCTCGTGTACGCGGACTTTTATAACATCGGCTATCTGGGCTACCGCTCGTGTTACTACCGCACCTTCAGCATGGGCGAGCCCACCCAGGCCCAGAAGGATGCCTACGAGAAGGCTCGCGACGACCTCTACGACGTGCTCGAACGCATCGAGCCGGGCGCGACCACCGACGAAATCTGCAAAGGCTTCCCGGAAGAAGAGGGCGAGCACATGGACTGGTATGGGGCCGACGACTTCTGGCAGATGACCACCAACCACTGGGCGCATGGGCTGGGTCTCCAGCTCTATGAGACGCCGCTCATCTGGCGGGGCATCTCGCCCGACCACCCCATCGAAATCGAGGAGGGCATGACGATGGCCGTCGAGACGATGCAGCCCGCCGACCGCCAGGGTGTGCGTGTCGAAGAGATGGTCGTCGTTCGCGAGAACGGCGTCGAAATCCTCTCCGAGTGGCCCGTCGGAGAGATTACCCGCATCGACTACTGAGCGGCGCGCAGTCGGGCAGTTTCAATCGGTCCCCTCGAAGGCACGAATCTTCTCGACCCATGGTTCGGGGACCGGTGCGGGCGTATCCGCGTCGTCAAGGACGACGTGGACCACTTCCCCCTCGGCGGCGAGGTCGCCATCGGCCTCGGCTTCGAACGCCATCGTGAGACTCGACTCACCGATATCGGTGACCCAGTAGCGGACGGCGACCGATGCGCCGTAGGTGATGGGGGCACGGTAGTCGATGTCCTGTCCGGCGATAGCGCCGTTGGTGTCCGTAATCGCAGTGTCGAGCACGTCCCGGAAGTAGCGGACGCGCGCTTCCTCGACGTACTGGAGGACGACGCCGTTGTGGACCTGTCCCATCGGGTCGAGGTCGCGAAAGCGAACGGTGACAGTGGTCTCGTAGGGGTCGGTGGCTGGCATGGGTCAGGATGTCGCCGGACGCCACATAGACGTGCTGGTTCGGACGCTCAGTCCGCGCGGCGGTGGAGCCAGGCGGCACAGACCAGCGCGATGAGGCCACTCACGGCCGCGACGCCGAAGGCGACCCGATAGCCAAAGAGTGTGTAGACGCGACTCCCTGCCACCGTCTCGCCCGTCCAGAAGATATCCAGGACAAGCCCCATCACACCCGGGAGGACGGCCGCGCCGAGAAAGCCCATTCCGTTGACGGTCCCGGTCGCGGTGCCCGACCGCTCGGCGGTGTGGCGCTCCTTGATGACGGTGTAGGCCAGCGTGAACCCGCCCAGCAGGAACATGACGCCGAAAAAGACGAGGCCGACGTACCACAGCGGCGGCGTCCCGAGGACGACGATGCTCGCGTACGCGAAAAAATAGACGACGGCGACCGAGAGGATGATACCGGTCCGGTTGCCGAGGCGGTCCGAAAGCCACCCCAGGATGGGCGACCCGAAGACGAGGCCGGCGTTGCCCACGAGCGTGTAGAGCGACGCCGTCTGGACGGACACGTCGTAGGCCTGAACGACGTAGGGCACGCCCCACAGCCCCATGACGGTGAAGTTCATCCCCGTGGCAAAAAACAGCATCCAGCCCATAATCCACGTGTCGCGTCTGCCAAATACCGCCCTGACGCCGTCGAGGACCTGCAAGAACGTCTGCTCGGCGGACTCTTGGGTCCCCTCGACGGCAGAGAGCCCGGCATCGGACGGCGAGTCCCGGACGAGAAGAAACACGGCGACCGTGAGGACAAAGCCCGCTAGCCCGACCCACAGCAGGCCGTCGCGCCAGCCGACGACCGCGACGAGGACCGCGAGCGGGGTCGCCGCGAGCAAGCCGCCGACCGCCGACGCCGAGAGTGTCAGCCCGGTCACGGTCGCGAACTCGTCGGCCCGGTACCAGTTTGCGCAGTACCGCAGCGTGGCGATGTAGATGACGCCGCCGCCGAAACCGATGAGCACGCGTGCCAGAAAGCCGTTGACGTACGTCCCGCTGAAGGAAAACCAGACGACGCCCAGTCCCATCACGGCCGAGCCGACGGCCGCGACGCGACGGGTCCCCCACCGGTCGGCGAGGATGCCCGCGAACAGTTGCATCGGCGCGTAGACGTAGAAAAACGCCGAGTGAAGCAGACCGAGTTCCGTGCCAGTGGTGTCGAAGACGCGACTGAGCGTCTCCGCGAGCACGCCCGTCGAGACGCGGTGGAAGTTCACGAGCACGAACGCCCCGGCGAGAGCCACCCACCCAACCCATCGGCGCTTGGTCGGGTCACTCCAGATGCGACGAAGCATGCTATCGGCTAGCGTCAGTGCACCGTCTCTGATAAATACCCGGGACGCGGCACGGCGACCGGCACCTGTGTGTCGCCGGGGCCACAGTAGAATTAAGTTGGTCGCTCCGGAACCACACGGTATGCAACTCGGGACAGGGCTGTTTACCTGCCAGCAGCGCCCGGACGACGACCGCTCGACCGCCGAAATCTACGACGAGATGCTCGAACTCGGCCGAGTCATCGACGAGGCCGGGCTGGACAGTGCGTGGGTCTCCGAACACCACTTTCTCGAAGACGACTACCTCTCGGGTGTCATGCCCGCGCTGGGGGCGCTCGCCGCAGTGAGCGACGATATCGAACTCGGGTCGTGTATCGCACTCGCCCCGCTGTACGACTCGGTCCGTCTCGCCGAGGACTTCGCGACCATCGACCAGATAAGCACCGGACGGGCGACGCTTGGCCTCGCTATCGGCTCGAACGTCGCCGAGTTCGACGCCTTCGGGGTCCCCGAAGAGGAACGCGCCGAGAGACTCAGCGACACCGTCGCGACGCTCCGTGGCGCGTGGTCCGAGGGACCGCTTGAGTACAACCCCGCGTTTCACGACATCTCCCCGGACGTGAGCGTCACGCCCAAACCCGCACACGACGTGCCCATTATGCTCGGCGGGGCCGCCCGTCCCGCCGTCCGCCGGGCCGCTCGCACGGCCGACGCCTGGTGTGCCCCGTCGTCGCTCTCCGTCGGCGGCGTAAAAAAGCGCGCTGAGGACATTCACAACGTCCGCGCGGAGGAGGACATCGGCGGCGACTTCCGGACTTACGTCCTCCAGCACGGCTTCGTCGGCGACTCCCAGGAAGACGCCTGGGAGCAGATGCGCGACGGCTACTTGTTCATCCAGCGCCGCTACCAGGAGATTTTCTCCGGCGAGACAGTCGAGGAACTCGACACCGAGCGCAAACGGGAGTTGAAAGACCAGGCCATCTTCGGCACGCCCGAGCAAGTCGTCGAAGAACTGGAGACGTACCGCGAGACACTGGGCGATGACGTGCACTTCATCTTCCGGACGTATCACCCCGGTATCGGCACCGACCGCATGGCCGAGTGCATCCGGCGGCTGGGCGACGAAGTCCGGCCGGAACTGGTCTGAGTGCGTTCGGCATCCGGTTTGCTGAGTGGTGTTTCCTTCGGCCACGGAATGGTTTAGCACGGCAAGAAAGCCACGGCCGTGAACGCCTCTTTCAGTCCCACCCCGTAGCTAGATTGGTCAGTCTACGCGGGTGGGACTGAAAGGGGGCGACTGGCTGCACGAACCCCGACGATGCAAGCACCTACTGGAGCGCAGCGAGTCGCGGGAGTGCAGACAGTCGGGGCTTTCGTGCTGCCCGCGGTGTCTTCCGTTCGTTTCGTAAGTGAACGTCATCTCTTTGCCCGCCCTGAAACTTTTTCCCAGCCCCTGTTGAATAGGGTAGTATATGCGAGACAGCAACGAGTCCCTCGACCGCGAGGAGCTGCGCGAACTACAGGGTGAACGCCTCCGGGAGACGGTCGAACACGCCTACGAGGATGTCCTGTTCTACCGCGAGCAACTCGACGAGCTAAGCGTCTCCCCGGCGGACATCGAGAGCATCGACGACATCACGAAGCTGCCGATGACAACGAAAGAGGACTTCCGCGACGAGTACCCAGACGGCCTCTTCGCCGTCGACGACGCCAATATCAGCCGGATTCACGCCTCTTCGGGGACGACCGGCAAGCCCAAAATCGTCTCCTACACCGAGGAAGACCTCGACCTGTGGGGGGAGACGATGGCACGCTCGCTGGCCGCGGCGGGGGTCGACTCCTCGGATGTCGTCCAGAACGCCTACGGCTACGGCCTCTTTACCGGCGGGCTCGGATTCCATCAGGGGGCCGAGGAACTGGGCACCGCCGTCGTGCCGACCAGCAGCGGCGGTACCCAGCGCCAGGTCGAACTCGCGCGGGACCTCGGCAGCGACGTGCTCGCCTGTACACCGTCCTACGCCCTCTATTTCGCCGAGACGGCCGAGGAGATGGGCTACGACCCACGCGAACTGCCGATTTCGGTTATCGGCTACGGTGCCGAGACCTGTACCGAACCGATGCGCGAGGAAATCGAGGAGCGCCTCGGCGCGACCGGTATCAACAACTACGGCCTCTCGGAGATCATCGGCCCCGGCGTCGCCGCCGAATGTCATGAGGCACAGGACGGCCTGCACATCTGGGAGGACCACTACTACCCGGAAATCGTCGACCCGCGAACGGGCGAACCGGTCGCGGAGGGCGAGGAGGGGGAACTCGTTCTCACGACGCTGACGAAGGACGCACTGCCCGTTCTGCGGTATCGCACCGGCGATTTGACCACGCTCGATTACGAGACCTGCGAGTGTGGTCGAACGATGGTCCGTATGGGGAACATCACCGGCCGAGCCGACGACCTGCTGGTGGTGCGTGGCGTGAACCTCTACCCCAGCGAAATCGAGCACACCGTTGTCGACATCGAGGGCGTCGCACCCCACTACCGCATCGACCTCCGCCGAGAGGGCAGCCTCGACGCGATGGAGCTGACCATCGAGCGCGCCGAGGATGCCGACCGGAGCGACAGGGCGCTTCGCGAGGACATCCTGACGCGACTGGAGAACGTGCTGTCGTTCCGGCCGGACGAGCTGGCGCTGGTCGAACCCGGCGGCATCGGGCGGACCGAGGTTGGGAAGGTCCAGCGCGTCTACGACCACCGCGGGTAATCGCGGGCGAGAACCCGTAGCGAGCCCGGTACCAGCAACGTTTATGAGTCGGGCTGGAAAAGTGGGAAGACGAGTATGGACATCGAAGCGTTTTTCGAGAACATGCCGTTTGCGGACCTGCTGGGTATCGAACTGACCGACATCGGGGACGGCCACGCCGGGGGCCACATTGAGATGCGCGAGGACCTCTCCTGGAACGAGGACGAGGTGATGGCCCATGGCGGCGTCACGTTCACGCTGGCCGACACCGTCGGCGGGGCCGCGCTTGTCTCGAAAGTCGACCAGCCGGTCCCGACTATCGACATGCGCATCGACTACCTCGAAGCCGGCACGGGCGATCTCCGTGCCGAGGCGGATGTCCGTCGACTGGGTGGGGATGTCGGAGTGGTCGACGTGGATGTCTACGCCCAGGACGGGGCACAGGTCGCCAACGCCCGCGGCGTCTACAAGACCGGGTAACCTGACAACCCAGGCAGTGACTGCCAGCTCGCGATGTCTCGTGGCAGGTGTCGCCACAATTAAGTGAGTGACATTCGCTTGTTGTGTCATACTCTGGAGCATCATCGATGACGGTTACAATCAACCCGGAATCCGCGACGAGTGACGAAGCCAGTGCTGCAAGCTTCTGGAAACAGGCGTTCACGACGTTGGTCGAGCAATACCCCGAACCGGTGTTCGTTATCGACGACGACGGAAGGATAACGAGTTGGAACGACAAGATCGCCGACCTGCTCGGCTACGAACCGTCGGAGGTCATCGGCGAGAACGCCTACGAAGTGTTCGGAACGGAAGGGGAAGACGAGACGCTGGCAGAGGAGGTGCTCAGGGAGGGCAAAGCCATCCGTGAGACGGATATCCGGACGGCGACAGACGCCAACGGTGACGCGTTTTACTCCCGGGCGCTGGCGGTCCCGGTCCAGGATAGCCAGGACAACGTCGTCGCCGTCGTCGAAGTCATCTCCTCGGTGACTGGACTCATCGAGACCCAGCGGAAGATGGAGGAACTCCAGCGGGAGGTGTCGGAGAACGTCGAGACGAAAGTGACCGAACTGCGGGACCTCTCTGAGCGCACCGAACAGAAAATCAGGGACGCGACATCGCTGTCGGCCGACCAAGCCGCACAGCTCGAATCGTTCCGGGACGAGGTCAACACCTTCGCCGCCACCGTCGAGGAAATCGCATCGAGTGCCGACGGGGTCAACCGGCGAGTCGAGAGCGCTGCGACGCTCGCAGACGAGTCCCGCGACGCCGCTGAATCCGCCGAACGAGCCATCGAGAACGTCTCCGAGGCGGGCGAGCGGGTCGCCAAGAACGGCCACGAACTCCAGGAACGGACGGAGGAACTGGGACAGATCGTGACCGTCGTGCAGGACATCGCCGAGCAGACCAACATGCTTGCGCTGAACGCCAACATCGAGGCCGCCCGTGCGGGCGAGAAGGGCGAGGGCTTCGCCGTCGTCGCCGAGGAAGTCAAGAGCCTGGCCGAACGCTCCCAGGAGGAAGTCGCGGAAATCGAGCGTATCGCGGAGGGAATCCGCGCGAACATCGACGACACGCTCGCGAGCGTCGAGGAGACAAACGACGAAGTCGCGGAGGCGATGGACGCGGTCGACCACCTCATCGAGAACCAGGACGAAATCGCCGACACCGTCCGGGAAGTCGCCGACTCGATGGACGAGACGACCGAGGCGACCGAAGACCAGGCCGCAACGGCCGAGGAAATCAGCGCGCTCATCGATGAGGCGGTCGAGCGGATGGGCCGAATCAGCGGTGAGATGGAGAACGTTTCATCACACAGCGAGCAACAGGCGGAGCTCGCCCGCGAGATGTTCGATATAGTCGAACGGCTCGAAGCCGACATCGACGCGAGCTGACCGAGAAACCGTCACTTTCAGCTGCTTTTCGACCGATTCATGGGATTACTCAAACTATTCGAATTACATTGCGAGTATTGCCCAAACATTTACCACATGTCAGGACTGCATGGGAATGTATGCCTGACAATGACCAACGTAGCTGGCAAGACGTGTCACGACGTGACGTTCTCAAGGCAGGAACAGCGGTCGCCGGTGCTGCCGGCATCAGTGCTGTCGCACAGACGGAACTCGCGTACGCACAGAGTGGCGAGGAGGGGCCCACAGTCACAATCAAGCGTGACGAGTACGGCGTGCCACACATCTACGCACGGGAGGCCGACAGTCGTGCCCCCGTGTTCTACGGGTATGGCTACGCGACGGCAGAGGACCGCCTTTATCAGTTAGAGCTGTACAAGCGGTACTACCACGGCACCGTCGCCGAAGCCATCGGTGCCGGCGAGGGTAACGCCGACTGGGTGGCCTTCGACCAGGCGGCCCGGCGCAACACGGCCGGCGAGCCGTCGCTGGACGAGCAAGCACGGGAGCAACTCACCAGCGACCAGCGGGAGGTACTCCAGGCCTTTACCGACGGTATCAACCGGTACATCCGCGAAGTGCGAAACAGCGACGAGATGGAGTTCCACCAGGCGTTCCAGGAAAACGACTTCGAACCTGAGGAGTTCTCGACCGAGGACGCCGCCGGGATGTTCGTCGGCAGTATGGCCTATTTCAGCGGGTTCCAGCTGGAGACGTTGAGCGCCACTGCCGTCGACATTCTCACGAGGAAGACCGGCGACGAACAGCAGGCGATGGAACTGCTCGAGGACCTCAACTGGGGGAACGACCCCGGCGCGCCCACGTCGACGGCCCAGTCCGGCGATGGCTACACGCCGCCCTACACCGAGGTCGGCCGCGACGATCTCACTCCGTCGGGGAGTTCAACTGAGAGCAGTACCACCGGTTACGCGAACGCCTCACGCGGTGCGACCGGCGAGACCAACACACCGAGCAACCGCATCACGGGCGGGGACTTCTCCATCCCTGACGACCCAGAGGCCGTCCATGAGTCCGAGATGGAGCGGGTTCGGACGCTCGCGACCGGCCTGAACGAACTGGGCCTGCCCATCAAGTACGGCTCGAACGCGCTGGCAGTGCAGGGTGACATCAGCGACAGCGGCAACGCGCTCATCATGGGCGGCCCGCAGATGGGGTTCAATACGCCTTCTATCATGTACGAGGCAGGGCTGCACGGCCCGGATTTCGATATCGCCGGCATCACGGTTACGGGCTACCCATTCATTATGTTCGGGCGCAATCGTAACGGCGCGTTCACGTCGACGGCGGGCATCGACAACTGCCTCCAGATGTTCAACGAGTCCATCACGGTCAACGAGGACGGCCCGGACACCTACACCTTCCAGGGCGAGGAGTACGAAATCGAGACCCAGGAGGAGACCATCGAAGTCGCCGACGGCGAGAACGTGACTTACACCGACCGGTTTACCCGCCACGGCGTCGTCACGACCTGGGACCCCGACAACGAGCAGGCCATCGCCCAGACCAAATCCTACGCCGGGCGACACATGAACTGCTGGCGGGCGTACTACGAACAGCAGTTCGCCGAGGACGCCGAGGAGTTCGTCGAGGTCTCACAGCGGTGTGACTACGCGCTGAACTTCATGTGGGCGGATAACAACGGCGACATCGCGTACGTCCACCTCGGGCGGTACCCCGACGCCGAATCCGTCGAGTTCGACACCCGGCTCCCGGCCGACGGGACCCAGAACGAACTCACTGAGGACGACTACCTCCGGGCGGCCGACGACGAGGTGCCCTCGGCCATCAACCCCGACCCGGGCTACTCGGCGCAGTGGAACAACAAACCGGCCCCCGAATGGAACAACGGCGACCTCAGCTACTCGTGGTCGACCGACCACCGCGTCCAGCGCATCATCAACATGGTCGAGAACCGCCTGTCCAACACGGGCAGTGTCGGCTACGAGTTCCTCAAGGAGGTCGTCTACGATGTCTCCTTTACCGACCTGCGCTCCATACGGTACAAGGACCACCTGCTGAGCGCGCTGGAGGGTGCGGACCTCACCGAGACCGAACAGGCCGCGATGGCCGAACTCGAATCCTGGGACCACTTCGCCCAGGCCGACGGCGAGGATAACGAGGGCCAGTACCCCGCCGGCTACACCATCTGGAACGAGACGTTCCCGCTCATCCTGCAGGAAGTGTTCGCCGAGACGTACGGTGACGCGTACGGTCCCGCATCGTACTTCCTGAACTACGACTACGGTCGCGGGACGTTGATGCGCGTGCTCAACCCCGACGAGACCACGCTCGATACTGCAGCCGACTACGTCGGCGAGAGTCCCGACGACGAACTCGTCGCAGCGTTCAAATCGGCCGTCTCGTCGCTGGGCGAGGAATACGACGGCGACCCGTCGACCTGGCGTGGCGACGCCTCGCTGCACAACTTCAACAACCTCGCGCTGTTCGGGATGCCAATCGGGGTCACCTCCGCAGGTAGTACCGCACGGATGAACCGCGGGACGGAGAACCACTTCGTTCGCATGAGCGACGACCCGACCGCCGAGAACATCCTGCCGCCGGGCAACAACGGCTACGTGGCACCGGACGGGTCGACCGGCCCCCACTACGACGACCAGCTCTCGATGTTCGAGAGCTTCGAGTACAAGGACCTGCTCTTTGACGACGACGAAGTCGACGCCGCCACTGAGTCAACACAGGAAATCGCCCGCCAGCCCGACCCCGGGACGCCGGAGAACACGGCCGCTCCTGACGAGTCGACGCCGACACCCGACGAGTCGACGCCGACGCCGGAGCCCTCGACCCCGGCTCCGGGGGACGACACGACGACCACTGCCGGCGACAGCGGACCCGGCTTTACTGCACTGAGCGGCGCGGCCGCCGTGCTCGGGTCGGCACTCGTCTGGCTACACAAACGCGGCGACCAAGAGTGAGCTAACTGCCAAGCGAGCCTTCTATTTCGTCGTCTCCGAGCAGGTCCACCAGCGCCTGCTCGCCGTCCTGGTAGGACTGCCACTCACTCTCGGAGAGGTGGTCGCGGATTTCGGTTTCGCCGAGCTTCGATTCGAGCATGTCGTCGACATCGTTGGGGTCGTAGCCTGGGACTGGCATACGCGAAAGAACTCACTCGTCTCTCATAAGTATTGGGCCGGTATACCATACCACGCCAGCGTCAGACCGGCGGGCACGTCGGACCGGGACGTGTAACCGGTCAGGCGACTGTCAGTGAACGGACTCTCTGAGACCGACAACACATGCCCGACTGCACGGGGCGGTCAGTCTTCGGGGTCCATCGCCGAGACCCTCTTCGAAAAGATGCGTTTGATTTCGGCCCCTTCGAGCAAATCGACGAGCGTCTCGTTGCCGTTCCGGCAGACATCCTACTCGTCGTCGGTGAGATACTCGGGAATCCCGTCCGCGTTGAGGAGTGCTTTAAGCGCCCTGTCCAGGTCGTCGGGGTCGTATCCGTCAGGTACCATACGCGGGTAGACGGCGCCCGTCGGCACAACTGTGGTGTGCGATCACACACGTGGCGCGGCGACAGCGGGGCGGCCGCTGGCCGGCAGTGTGCGTTCACTCCTGGGTCTGGGAATACTTCTCAACCCATTCATCGAGCGTGATTCCCATCGCGGACTGGGTAATCGCGTTCGAGGACGCGGAATTGGCACTTTTCACGAGTTCCGCTTCGATGGTTCTGGTGGGAATCTCGCCGATAAAGTGGGGGATGGCACGCTGGACTGCCAGCGGACACCCCACCTCGTGTGCAAGCGCGTAGCCAGACAGCGAGTGCGGGATTTCCTCGGTGGCGTACTCGGGGTCGGGTTCGATGAGTGTCTCCTCGTTGACGAAGTCGACGTACTCGTAGCACTTGCCCACGTCGTGGAGGAGACAGGCCGCGACGACGACATCCATGTCGGGGTCGGCACCGTGGAACTCACGCTGTTCGGTGGCGGCATCACGGGCAATGCGTGTGACCCCGCGGACGTGTTCGACGTTTGATATTTCGTGAATGTTCCAGGCGTAGGGGATGTCGGCGATGTCGCGCCAGCCGCCCCGGTCGAGTCCGAGCGTCCACGCCTCGATGACTTTCTCGCGCAAGTCCTCGCTCTCGATGGTCTCGAGTTCGGGAAAGGCCTCCCGGACCTGACTGTCGTAGTCGGGCATGGGTCAGTCCCGCCGTTTGACGAGTTGTTCCTGTCCGATAAAGCGGGGCCGTTCGTCGATGGCAAGGAAGTTGTCCACGTCCTCGCGGGCCTCCTTGGCTTTCCCGCCGGGGGCGTCGTAGTCCCGGGACCCTTCACTGCCGAGCGCCCGGTAGAGCTTGTCGAGGTCCTCGAAGTAGAGTTCGGCGACGCCGTCGAACTCGGCGTGTTCGGGGTCTGCGGGGATGACCTGATTGTACTTGACGACCCCCTCGATTTCGCGGGCGATGGGCGTGTGGTTGTTCTGCCAGTGGTCCATGAACTCCTCGTGGGTCATACCCTCCTGGCGGACGAGGAAGGCGGAGTGTTTGTAGAGGCCGTCGGTGTCGCCGTCAACCTCGTCTTTGAGGACGCGTTCTTCGCCGATGATGCGTGGGCGCTCGTTGACGGCGAGGAAGTTGTCGACATCCTCGCGGGCCTCGGCGGCGACCTCCTTTGTCGGGTCGTAGTCCCGCGACCCGGGGCTGCCGAGTGCTTCGTGCAGGTCCTCAAGCGTCTCGAAGTAGAGTTCGGCGATGCCGTCGAACTCGGCGTGTTCGGCGTCTGTCGGGAGGACCTGGTGATAGCGGACGACGCCTTCGATGTTCTTCGCGATGGGGGTGTGGTTTGTCTGCCAGTAGTCGACGAACTCCTCGTGGGACAGCCCATCCTGTCTGACAAGTAGGGCTACGTGTTTGTACATCAAGTGTCACTCTCTCGGCGCGAGAAATAAAAGTTCAGGTTGGACCACCCCTACCGACCCGGACGCGCCGCGTCGGGCAGTCTCGCCGGCGTGGACGGAGCCGCCCGCCGCCGGAACTGGATCCGGTGTGTCCTCAGCAAAACCACTAAGAGCCTCTGCGGAGGAGCTAGACCCGTTATGGAAGCCACGAACCCTGCGACGGGTGAGTTGTTGGCGGTCTACGAGGAACACGACGACGGGGATGTCGAGGAGATACTCGCGACGGCCCAGTCGACCTTCGAGGAGTGGCGGGAGGTGCCGCTCCGGGAACGCGAGGAGCTGCTTGTCAACGCCGGCGAGGTACTGCGGGGGAACAAAGAGAAGTACGCGACGCTGATGACCGAAGAGATGGGGAAGCCGATTTCGGAAGCCCGGGGCGAAATCGAGAAATGCGCCTGGGCGTGTGATCATTACGCCGAGTACGCCAGCACGTACCTCTCGGCGGACCACCATCCCAGTCCGCCGGGCACCGAGGTGAAGACGGTCTACGACCCGCTGGGGCCCGTCCTGGCGGTGATGCCCTGGAACTACCCGTTCTGGCAGGTGATTCGGTTTGCCGCCCCCTATCTCACGGCGGGCAACGTCGGGCTGCTCAAGCACGCTTCAAACGTGCCCGGGTGTGCGCTCGCGCTCGAAGAGATTTTTCAAAAAGCGGGCTACCCCGACGGCGCCTTCCAGACGATGCTCGTCGGGTCGAGCAAAATCGAGGGCGTCCTCGCGGACGACCGTGTGCGGGCGGCCACGCTCACGGGGAGTGGCCCCGCGGGCCGGGCCGTCGCCGAAACTGCTGGCCGGAACCTGAAGAAAACCGTGCTGGAACTGGGCGGGTCGGACCCATTCGTTGTGTTGGACGACGCCGATGTCGACGCCGCAGTGGAGACTGGCATCACGGCGCGCAATCAGAACGGGGGCCAGTCGTGTATCGCCGCCAAACGCTTTATTATCCACACGGCAGTGTACGACGAGTTCGTCGAGGCCTTCGTCGACGCGGCCGAGGCGCTGACGGTCGGGGACCCGACCGACGAGAGGACCGACGTGGGGCCCCAGGCCGACGCCGACCTGCTGGCGGAACTCCACGAGCAGGTCAAGCGGAGTGTCGAGGCCGGCGCGACGGTGCTGGCCGGGGGCGACCCCCTCGACCGCGAGGGAGCCTTTTACCCGCCGACGGTGCTGACCGACGTGCCGGAGGGCTGTCCCGCCGACGACGAGGAGACGTTCGGCCCCGTCGCAGCCGTCTACGAAGTCGACGACGAGGCCGAAGCCATCGCGAAGGCGAACGACACGCGCTTCGGGTTGGGTGCGAGCCTCTGGACCGAGGACCGTGAGCGCGGCCAGCGACTCGCGCGCCGGGTTGAGGCGGGCTGTGTCTACATCAACGAGATGACGAAATCCGACCCGCGTGTGCCGTTCGGGGGAGTCGGTGACGCGGGGTACGGCCGGGAGCTCTCCGAGGTGGGTATCAAAGAGTTCGTTAACCGCAAAACTGTCTGGGTCGAGTAATCGGCCGATGCCGGCGCCTGCTGTGAGCGTCACGGCGGAATTCGGCGTCGGCCGGGTCTACTGAGAGCCTGCCACACAGAAGGTTTTAATAGGATTTAGGCGGGAATCAACGGTGTGACGATGAAAGACACAGGTGAAGCTACAGACAAGGCTGTGCAGACCGCTAGTTCACGTCGGAAGTTCATTGCTACTGCCGGGGCCGCCGGTGCGCTCGCACTGGCTGGCTGCGGTGGCGGTGGATCGACGGGCGGTACTGACACGGTGACAGTCGCGAGCCTGAACCCGATGAGTGGGGCATACAGTTCGCTGGGTCCGAGCCAGCGGGCGGGTGCAGAACTCGCACGCGACCAGATCAACGACAACGACGATTACGACTTTGAGTTCGAACTCGTAACGGGTGATACACAGACCGAGGCGGGGGCAGCACAGGACGAAGCACAGCGCATCGTCCAGCAGGAACGCGCGGAGTACGTGGTCGGCGCAATCTCCAGTTCCGTTGCGCTCGGCCTCAACGAGTTCGCCGGCCAGACCGATTTCATTTATTTCTCCGGGGGGGCCGCGGTGCCGATTACCGGGTCCTCCTGTAACCAGTGGGTGTTCCGCTTCGAGAGCAACACCGCGATGATCGCCGAGGCGATTTCGGAGTACTCGGTGAACAACCTCGGGACGAACGTCTGGTTCCACATCGCGGACTACGCCTACGGTGACTCGGTCTACAACCGCGTCAAAGAACGGATGCAATCGGCAAGCGGTGACTTCACCGAGGCCGGCAAGTCCGAGTCAGAGCTTGGCTCGTCGAACTACGGCTCCTACATCAGCCAGATTAGCAACTCCGACGCCGACATCGTCATCCTCGGGATGACCGGCGGCGACCTGGTGAGTTTCACAAACCAGGCCGCAAGCCAGGGGCTCACCGACGAGGTAGCCGTCGTCGGCCCGACCCAGACGTTCCGGAGCGTCCTCGCAGGAACCGGCGCCAACAGCCTCGGCACCTACGGCGGCGTCCGGTACCTGCCGAAACTCGAAACCGGCGACAATCAGCAGTTCGTCGAGGCCTACCGGAGCGCCAACGACGGCTCGCCGGGCAATTTCGCCCGCGTCGGCTACGATTCGTTCCGCCTCATTGCGAAGGCGATGAACGAGGCCGGAAGCACGGATGTCGACGATGTCCGCGATACGCTAGAGGGAGGGTCCTACACCACCGTCCTTGGCGACATCACGCTCCGCGAGGACGATCATCAGGCGACCAACCCGACCTGGATGGGCCAGGTGGTGGAAGGCGACGGCGACACTCCGAACGTGGAACTCATAAACGAAGTCGCCGGCGGGGACAACCTCCCGTCCGCCAGTGAACTCGGCTGTAACCTATAAGTCCAATGGTAGTTGTTGATTTCATCGAACAACTGATCAACGGCCTCACCCTGGGGATGGTCTATGTCCTCCTCGCCGCCGGACTCTCGGTTATCTTCGGCGTGATGGACGTGATCAACTTCTCACACGGGGAGCTGTTCGCGCTCGGTGCGTACTTCGCGCTGAGTATCATCGCCCCCCTGGGCCCCAGCCTCGGCTTTTGGGCCGCTCTGCTGGCTGCGCCGATTATCGTGGGCCTCATCGGCGCAGCCATCGAGCGGACGACCATCCGGCCCCTCTACGGCCGCAACCCGCTCTATCACATCCTGTTGACGTTCGGGCTGGTCCTCATCATCAACGACGTCATCAAACTGGTCTGGGGGACCCAACAGCAGCAACTGGTCGTCCCCGACTACCTGACCCAGTCGGTGAGCATCTTCTCCATCCAGCTGTCGCTGTACAACTACTTCATTATCGGCTTTGCGGCGTTGCTCGCCGCGGGGACCTGGCTCCTGCTGAACCGTACGAAGTACGGCATGATAATCCGGGCCGGGTCACAGGACCGCGAGATGGTCCGCAACGTCGGCATCGATATCGACCGCTACTACACGCTGGTCTTTGGCTTCGGCGCCGCGCTGGCGGCCGTTGCCGGCATCGTACTCGGCGGCTACCAGAGCGTCTCGACCGGGATGGGCAACAGCGTCATTATCCCGGCGTTCGTCGTCGTGGTCTTGGGCGGGCTCGGAAGTTTCCGCGGAGCGGTCTTTGGTGGCCTGCTCGTCGGCGTCGTCCAGACGTTGATGCGGGTCTACAATGGGACGACGCTGTTCGACCTCGGCGGGTTCGCGCTCACGATTCCGAACCTGCAGGGGATGACGGTGTTCCTGCTGATGATCGGTGTTCTGCTCGTGAAGCCCCAGGGGCTGTTCGGAACGCGGGGTGACGAGTCCGAAGGCGGGGACGAAGAGATACTCGTCGGCTCCAGCGGGAGCCTGTTAGACGACCGGACCAAGAGAATCGTTGGCATCCTCGCGGTCGTCGGGCTGGTGCTGGCTCCGTTCCTCGTGTTGTTCACCGGCAACCGCTACTACGTGTTCCTGTTCAACACGATGCTCATCTGGGCCATCTTCGCACTGAGCCTGGATGTCGTGATGGGGTATGCCGGGTTGGTCCCGCTGGGGCACACCATGTTTTATGGCGTTGGTGCCTATACGTCCGCACTCGTGATGTTGCACTACACCACGTCGTTTTTTGCCGCGGTCGGCGCGGCGATTCTCATCTGTGCGGCCATCGCGTGGATCGTCGGGAGCCTCTCGATTCGGGTTTCGGGCGTCTACTTCGCGATGATTACGCTTGCGTTCGCGGAGCTGTTCTACAGCGCCGTCTTCAATTTCGACTTCACGGGCGGCAGTGACGGCCTGCTGGGCTTCGAACCGACGATGGGCATGTTCGGCCTCGGCGTCCCACTCTCGGACATCGAGTTCCTGTTCCTGGGCTACGAGCTTGAACAGCAGTTCGTGTTCTACTACGTCGGCCTGACGCTCGCGTTGCTCTCGTTCCTGTTCGCCAGGCGGGTAATGAACGCCCCCTTCGGAAGCGTGCTTCAGTCGATTCGTGAGAGCGAGGAACGCGCCGAGTTCATCGGTTACAACACGACGAAGTACAAGCGCCGTGCGTTCGTCATCAGCGGCGGGCTGGCTGGCCTCGCAGGCGGTTTGCTCGCTGCGAGCCCAACGACGTTCATCATCTCACCCGACCAGACACTTAATTGGATTCACTCCGGCGAGGTCATCGTTATCGCACTCTTGGGCGGGATGGGGACGCTCTTCGGCCCAATGATCGGTGCCGTTGCCTTCCTCGGTGCCGAGGAGATACTGTCGGGGTACACCGAACAGTGGCGGATGATAATCGGTGCCATCTTCGTGCTGTTCGTGATATTCGTGCCGCGGGGCCTCGTGTCGGTTCCGTCGCTGGTCGCCCAGCGGTTCGACCGGTTCGGCGAAGGCGGCGAACCCGGTATCGGTATCGAGGAATCGGAGGTGAAGTCGGATGACTGAGACTGTCCTCGAAACCGACGGGCTGACCAAACGCTTCGGCGAACTCACCGCCGTCGACGATGTCTCACTGACCGTCGAAAACGGTGAGTTCCGAAGCGTCATCGGCCCCAACGGTGCCGGCAAGACGACGACGTTCAACCTCATCACCGGCGCGCTCCGGCCCAGTGAGGGGACGGTGACGTTCAAAAGTGAGGACATCACCAACATGTCCCCACACCACCGCGTTCGGCGCGGTCTCGGCCGGTCGTTCCAGATTACGAACGTCTTCGGCGGGCTCACGGTCCGCGAGAACGTTCGCATCGCGGCCCAGTCGGTCCACGACGACGATATCGACCCCGCGTCGGCGATGTTCCGTGACAAGAACAGTTTCGACGAGATTACCGACCAGACGATGGAGGTACTGGGCCAGATCGGCCTCCGCGAGCGGGCCGAGGAGAAAGCAGAGACGCTTGCCTACGGTGACCAGCGCCGCCTCGAAATCGGCCTCGTGCTCGCGACCGATCCCGACCTGGTCATGCTCGATGAACCGACCGCGGGGATGAGCAGCGAGGAGACCGAGGCGACGATGAGCCTCATCGGAGATGTCCTCGCCGACCAGTCGTTGATGCTCATCGAACACGACATCGACCTGGTGATGCGTGTCTCGGACCGCATCACGGTGTTGACCCGCGGGAAAGAACTCGCGAGTGGCTCACCCGACGAGATCGCGACCAACGAGGATGTCAGGGACGCGTATCTCGGAGGGACCAAAGAATGACCGACACGCTCCTCTCACTCGAGAAGCTCCGTGCCGGCTACGGCCTGACCGAAGTGCTTCAGGGCGTGACACTGGATGTCGAGCGTGGCGGCGTCGTCTCGCTCGTCGGCCGGAACGGCGTCGGCAAGACCACCACGCTGCGCTCGATTGTCGGCAACATCTCCCCGACGGGCGGCTCCGTCCGCTTCGACGGCGAGGATGTCACCTCGACGAACACCGAGGACACCATCCGCAAAGGAATCGCGTTCGTGCCGGAGGAACGCCGGATATTCCCGGAACTGACGGTGCGAGAGAACATCGAGATGGGCCGCATCGGCGTCGATTCGAGCGGAGGGCCGTCTGTCGACGACATTCTCGATATGTTCGAGAACCTCGAAGAGCGCGAAAACAGCCCCGGCTCGGTCCTTTCGGGCGGTGAACAGCAGATGCTCGCTATCGGGCGAGCCCTGACCGCCGACCCGGAGCTGTTGTTGCTTGATGAACCGACAGAGGGACTCGCCCCATACGTCGTCCGGCAAATCGAGGATATTATCGAGGACCTCCACGAGCAGGGAATCACCATTCTCGTCGTCGAGCAGAACATCCCTGTCGCGCTCGAAGTTTCCGACTACACCTACATTCTCGAAAAGGGCAGAATCGTCCACGAGGGAACGGCCGAAGAAGTCGGCAACGACCAGGACGTGCTTGACGAACACCTTGGCGTCGGCCTCACGGAATAACACACAGAGCTTTTGAACTTTCGACGCTGGGTCGTGGTCCGACGGCCTACTATCCGGTCGGTGGATGCTGTGGTAACGATACATATTTCACCCTCGTTGCTGAAATACGTAGTATGAAGGACGTGCTACTGGGTGTCGACCAGAGCGTCGCCAGGGCAGTCGAACAGACCGAAACGGTTCTGGACCTCTTCGAGACCGACAACATCCACATCTACTTGCTGCACGACTTCGTCGACAATCCCGAAGGGGCCTCAGTCGTCCAGGTCCGCTCGGTCAACCGGGCGAAGGAACTGTTCGAAGATGCGGGCGTCCCAGTGGACCTTCGTGAGGGCAGCGGCAACCCCGCCGAATCCATTATCCAGCATGCGGAGGAACTCGATGCCGACGCGATCTGTGTCGCGGGTCGCAAGCGCTCGCCGGCGGGCAAGATGCTGTTTGGCAGTGTCTCACAGTCCGTGATCCTCAACACTGAACTTCCTGTCCTCACCTGCAGCGTGCCCCACGAATCGGAGTAAGCTCCGCCTCCGGGCCAAGTTGTCCGCTCTGAGAGAACGCCCGTGCAGTAATACTTTCTCGCTTTGAGCCGATAGAGACGGCGCTGATGACCGTATTATCGGCTCTGGAATCGTTCGAATGACTCGAACCTATTGGTAGGATAGATTCACCCGGAGTTCGCCAGTGATTCCCCGGACAAGGTCGGCGTAATCGGTCTCGATGCGGTCGTCCAGCCGGTCGACGGGTCCCGAGATGCTGATAGCGCCGTAGACGTTCCCCGAGTTGTCGGTAAGCGGTGCACCGACCCCCGTGACCCCCTTTAGGAAGTACTCTGCGCCGTAAGCGACCCCCCGCTCCCGAATCTTCGACAGCTCCGTCTTCAGATCCGACCGTGTTCGGCCGTCGGCCAGTGGGAAACTGTATCCGTCGAGGATCGTTTTGAGGCGGTCCTCCGGGAGGACGGAGAGAATCGCCATCCCGCCGGCCAGTTCGTAGAGTTCCGTCTGCTGGCCGATTCTGGAGTTTGTCCGGATAGCGCGATTGCCCAGTGACTTCGCGAGGAACACCGCCTGGCCGTTTTCCTCAACGACCCACCACGCCTTCTCGTTGCTCTCCTCCGCGATTTCGTCGAGTTTCGGGACTACCTCGTCGTACATCGCCTGCGTTTCACGGACTTCCATCCCGATGTCCAGAAACTGGAGACTGAGCCGGTAGCGTTTGTCGTCGCTTTGCACCACGTAACCCCGGTCCTTGAGAGTCGACAGATGAGCGTGGACAGTGCTTTTTGGCATCTCCACCTCCGTCGCGAGGTCGGTAACACTCGTCGTTGTCTGCCGCTTGAGCGCCTCGACGATGTCCAACATCCGCTCGTCCGACCCGATTGTGCCGTCTGTTGGCATACTCTGTGCTTGGGACGAACTCGTATAAATTTGTTCACTCTAACTGAACGACTACTGAACCTTGGGTAGAGCAGCTCGCGGCCCTGAATTTTGTATTACGTATTTGGACTGCCGTATGGGTCGGCCACGTGACCACGGGATATTCCATGATTTTCCAAGTTGCTCCCGGATGCAGTCGGTCTTGAACCCGTCATATTCCCCAATATCCTATTTACTCGAACGGTATTCTCGACTGCTTCATCGTAGGCGATTACGCCCATGATAGCCAGTACCAGAGAGCCGCCCGACCGCTACCGTGAATTCGGGCTGAGTTGAGTCCGTATCAATTAAGATTGCGTCGGTGTTTGTTCACTTTGAGTGAACGGACTCGTCGCACCCCTGGCGGCACTAGACGACCGCTTCAATTACACGGATACAGCCGTAATGGAACGGCGCTGGAATCGTGTAGGTGTAAGCAAACAACAATAGTTTTTCGTAAGTTCTGACTACTCTTTTCGTCACAGTATCTTGGACGCTGTGCAGGCGCACTCCCGGAAGAGTAACCGTGTATTACGTTGTTTCTGTGTAGCAGAATCAAGTCGGAATGGCAGATACCACAGGTCGATGTGTTGGGTCGCATTTTATCTCAGGTATTCTATAACACTACGGGAGGGGGTGGTTTCTGCCTTTGTCACACCCCTGCAGTTCCGTACGGCCTACTCGGTTCAACCCCTGTGCGGACTCGCCGGTATGATGATTCCGAGTGGATACGTGTGGGTTCGGGATATGTCGGTGAGTAGTCTTAAACCCCGGATATAGGCGGGCGAATCGTCATCAGCGAAGCACCCCTCTACTAGTATAGGTTACGCGCAATGAGTACGAGTTCGGACGGCGGGGCTGGCGGCTCCGCACTGGCCTGGGACCACAGAAACTGCACTGGGATGGCGGAGTGCCCGCCACGGTGTCCTCGGTTCGCCGACAAGGAGGGGACACCGTTGTTCATTACGCCGGGTGCAGACAGCACCTTCGAGGCACTCGTCCAGTTCTACGACGAGTACCCGTCGCGGTACCGCTCGATGTCGCTTCCACCGTTGACCCGTCCACAGGTCGAACGCTGGGTCGGCAAGCTCACCGAACAGGGCCAGAACCTCATGGCCTTTCACGACGACCGTCTGGTGGGTCACGTCGCGTACCTCACGACGGGCGAGTCCGCCCCCGAACTCATCGTCTTCATCGATGGGGCGTATCAAAACCGCGGGCTCGGCACCGAACTCTGTCGACAAGCGATGGCCCACGCAGCGGCCGACGGTCACTCGGCGCTTAGACTCCACGTCGACGCCGAGAACGAACGCGCCCTCGCGGTCTACGAGAGCCTCGGGTTCGAAACTGTCGACAGGACCGGAGACCGCATCGAGATGCGCGTTGCGCTGAACGAGGACCTGGTGAGAGCAGTCCAGGCACCGCCGGCAGAGCGGTTATAAGCGCTGTTTGCGGGGTCAAATCTCTTCGAGTCGGGCGTACTCGTCGTCGAGTGCTGTGGCGTCCTCCGGTAGGAGTGCCACTATGAGATACTCTGCGTACTCCTGGATGTACTCGACGAGGGTTGCGATTCGCTCGGAGTCGATCGCCTCTAAGGAGTCAAGCAACATGAACGGCACCTCCTCGTAGACTTTGTGGGCGAGATAGCCTGCAAGCGCGAACACGAGCCCGGTCACCTCGCGTTCACTCTCGCTCAGATGCTCGAAGGCATCCTCGTACGTTACACCCTCCTCCGTTGAGCGAACAACGTGCAACTGGAACTCCGTGGTCTCGACTTTCCGACGCCCCTGCTGTGCTTTGGTCTCGCGGCGCTCGACCCAGATGCGGTCGAGGTTGTCGTAGCTCAGTAGCTCAAGCACGGTGTCCATGTGGTCGTTGAACGCCTCGATTGCCTCCCGCTCGACGCGCTCGATTCGTGTCCGGAGGTCCTGGAGCTGGGCCGTGATATCCTCGCGGCGGTCCTGGAGCGTCCCGACTTCCTGTTCTTTGGATTCGATTTCCTTGATTTCCTCCGTGACGGTCTCACGCTCGCTTTCGAGACGGTCGATGTCGAGTTCGAGTTCGTTGACCGCACGATGTGCCTCGAGGACTTCCGAGCGGTCCTGTGCTTCCAAGTCCTCAATCTCAGCCTTCATCCGGTCGATTTCTCCTTCCAGCTCTGCCTTTTCGGTTTCGAGATCCTCGATTTTACCGTCCCGTTGCTCGATTTCGGACCTGACATCCGCGAGACGACGTTTTATATCCTCACGATCCCGTTCCGTCGATTCGATTTCCGACTTCTCCGCTTTCAGGTCGGAGAGTTCCTCCTCGATATCTGTCTGTTCGGCGTACTTCGACTGGCGCAAATCCCGCAACCGCTCGAGTGTTCCCTCTATTTTTTCGACATCGACATCCGTGCCACAGGTCCAGCAGACGACCCGGTCGGCGTCATCGAGAAGCTGGTCGGTGACGGTGTCGTGGTCCCCATCACCCCGGAGCGTGGCCGCGATGTCCGTGTTCGCTCCCTCGAGCATCTCTTCGTTGAACTGGATGACGCTCTGGAGTTTATTCAGTTCGCTCTCCAGTCGCCGCTTGTTCTCCCGTAATCGGCTGATCTCCGACTCGATCTGGTCGACATCGCCAGTCTCTATATTCATCAGGTCATCATACTTGGACTCGAGTCGTGCGCGCTCGTCTTCGAGCGATTCCAGGCTCTCCCGCTCACTGTCCAAGCGGAACTCGGTCGTATCGAGCGCCGAGCGTTTCTGCTGGAGGGTCTGCATCTTCTCGTCTAACCTGGACTGTTCGGATCGTGCCTCTTCAGCGTCTGCGGATAGGTCTGCCAGTTCCTCCTGCTTGGCTTCGAGCTGTGCCTGTTTGTCTTTGAGTTGCTCTGTCAGACTGGTCCGTCGCCGTTCGAGTTCCGGCAGTTTCTCCTGTAGCTGTTTCCGGTCCTCGATTCGGTCGTCGATATCATCGCGTTCGGACCTCAACTGCCGTATCTCAGCCTTGATGGCGTCCGCGTCGACGGGCCTCATGATGAGCTCCCGCAAATCCTGTCCGAGTGCGACCGTCCGGCGGGCCTCATTCGACTCCAGCAGAAAGGCAAAGAGATCTCCGGGTTCGGAATCATCGAGATATGGGTCACCACCGAAC
Source organism: uncultured Halobacteriales archaeon (assembly GCA_964581735.1). GTDB lineage: Archaea > Halobacteriota > Halobacteria > Halobacteriales > Haloarculaceae > Salinibaculum. The sequence continues at coordinate 29,182 of CAZOQK010000001.1, forward strand.
CTGATCGTGTCACTTTGCCGTTCGAGAGTGCGAGTGTACGTCTCATCTCCAATCTCGAGTGACACCGACCCACTGTCTGTATCACCCTTGAGGGAAACGCGGGTGCTTCCCAAGCCGGCCATGACGGCCTGCAGGAGAGATGTCCTGTTCGTTGCATTCCGACCAGCAAGTACTGTGATGCCGGGTGAGAATGTGACCTCGGTGTGTTCGATACCGCCGATGTTCTCGGCCTGGAGAGTGACTCCAGTCACCGACGCTTGCTGGGAGTCCATAAAAACTGTTTCACTGCTCGTGTGTATAAAACCTCCTTTTTGAAACAGTCACCCGTCGCAGTCGCAGCCGCCGTCGTGAAGCAGCTCGGACAGTTCGTACTGTGTCTCACAGTCTTCGCAATACACCTGCAGCCGAACGGTGGTATCGATGGTGCCCGTCGACAGGTCACCGGCCCCGTCCAGGTCATTGAGTGATTGTTCTATCACAGCGTCCAGACGGCTTTGCAGCCGCTGAATCCGCGTCTTGTGTTTCTCTATTGGGTCTGTTTCCCTACCGGACGGCTTCGTCACGTTGAGTTCGTCGGTCAAATAGGTATGGACAGCCTGGTGTGTCACGAAGTCCGTTTCCAGTCGGTCGACATCGATACCTGCCCGCTCTAAGCGGTTTCGCTGTTGGGTTCGAACCCCCGCGCTCACGTCGCCGTCGCTCAGGAGCCGGTACGTATTTGCCGCCTCTCCATCGAGTGGGTCCTCCCCCGCCGCCTCCAAAGCAGCCCTGACTACGGCGATGTTGATGCGTTCGGCAAGTTCGCGTAAACTGAACTCAGCTCCCGACTCACCGCGCCACATCTGGGGCAGACTGTCGTGTAACTCCGCTAACCCGTACTCGGACAGCACTCTTCCCACCTTGTACCTCTTGTTCGGACCAGGGAGTTCTGGCATCTACTTATATTGGGCACAACCAATATTTAGCCGTTATGACCGAGTTTAAATATCCTGTCGCGGGCTGGCTCACGTCGAAGGGCCTGTTGGCCGGAAACCACGATGGTACACCAGAGCAACTCCCTACTACGTCGATTAGATCCGCTCCCCTCATTAGGTTGGCGTGCAGCACCCTCGCGAGCTCATGCTCTGTCTGGCGGCTCTTTTTACCAAAGTGGGTAACAAGCATGTTGAATAGGTAATATTTGAGTGGCTGCCTGGATATACTTTATTTCATACAGGATCTTGTCTGTCATATTCAAAGTACTCTCCGGTGCAGAGCTGGGAGCCGGTGCGGGCCGTCCCAATATTTTAAACAAAACGATAAATTCTGTCAAAGAAGGAGTTAACAATGTGAGTGGATAGTATTCAACACAAGTGTCGAAGTGATGAGGCAGATCCCCGGAAGCGGGTTTCGGTACAAAGATTTTTAATTAGCGGCGCTAATTCATCCAGTAACGTTCGGTAACGGAACCAAATTTTGTCATTAAAATAAGAACTGTTACCAGCGCCGCGCCGCAACCTATCGTTGCTTTATTCAATTGTCGACGGTACTATTTACATTTAATCTGTACTTTATATCTTATTCGTTGTAATGTTTGCATACACACAACGAAGCGGTTGTGTAATTTATATGTGAATAACTAGATGCTGCAATTACAACTATTATCGATAACTACGTTGCCAACCGCACTCTCAAGCTACAGCTATGTTGTGATTCGCCAGTAGCAACCGTGGTCACCTGTGCATCCAGCACCGCGGTATATTTGACTGCACTAACTACAAACCGGGCGGTAGCCATTACAAAGGTATCAGTGTGAAGACCTGCCTTTGCTGGCGTTTCGACCGGCAGCGACCGGATCCGTTCGATTTGCGAGCAGGCTGAGTGCACGGAGCCTTGTTCAGTAGGTTCCGGGCCGTGGGCGGCAGAGTGTTCCCTCTGGACCCCACCAGCTCTACCCGAGCACTTCGGGTAGTACTCTACCACTGCTGGATGCAGGCGTTGTGTATAGTGATATATGATATACGCGCTACCACACGCGGCTTATTGTGAGTTTTTGAATTGCATGTTACTTGGATCACCACCTCCGCCAGAACATAGTGACGGCTGTCATTCCTGATGAAACGAAGAGGCTCACAACCCGGCCTGGTTACAATCACATACTGGGGAAAGCGGTCTACAGCTGGTGCCGACCCAGGTGCTACGGTATGAATCCAGGAGTGCCGATCCACCCGGGCGAGAACTGAAAGGCGTCAATGCGGAGTGGACTAATATGAATTCTCATCAGAGTGCATTCGGTAAGGTAGTATGCAGAAAGCTCATTGCTGGAGTGCGTACTCACACAACCCGCAGGGACCTCTTCGTAGCCGTCGGTCCCGTATGAGGGCGTGAGTCCCGCGCTCAACCCGCTAACACTGCGGGTGCTTCCTACATAGTTGCACAGAATAGGTGAGTCCGTCCAAAGAAAGGATCGGTGTGCATTCGACAGCACAGTGCCGACGGATGTACAGACTGTCCAATGTGGAACGGAGCTGGTATTATCACGCTCACATCTGCGGACAGCCTGGGTATACGCTTGCCACACCAAGGACTGGCGCTTAGTAGCGGCGAACACCCGCTTCGGTACAGTATCGCTCTGTGAACTCGGTCTTTCATGATCCCGGAGCCGGGGCCCCGATACCCGGCGACTAGTCGACTGGTGTCACATAGTAAGTAACTCCGCTGTCCACGTTGTAGATCTTCCCTGCCCATGATAGTAGTTCACACATAGCTGCAGTCGCAGCCTCATTTGTCGTCGCTGGCTTCAGTGACCTCGAAATCGACGTTCCTCTTCCTGTCCTACATTGACCTCCGCCTACATCTGTACCGCTCGGTGGTGTAGACGAGCTAGCTCTTCTGGCTGAACACAGGCAGTATATAAAAGCTCAGTCTATGCCTGTCCTCCTACCTTGATTCTGGGGTTTACGTTACCGTGACGCTCCCTCGCTATAACTCGCCAATGGTCGTGTTTGGAACCACCCTCAAAGCCGGGCATGCATATTCACATATACATGCTGTATTTGGCTATGTAAATTCGGTCGTTGCGGGAATCACGGTACATCAGCCCCGATAGCGAGTTCACATATCCAAATAAGGGCATTTAGCTGTGAGTGTGGGGTTACTTTGATATGGGTGGGCTCCGAGGTGTGCGTAATGGCAACAGATTCGAGTGAGTCCAGACGGGTGTCGGTGCAGACGTATCTCCCGGAGTACCAGCGCGAGAAATGGGACGCACATGCGGACGAATTAGACATGAGCCGCAGCGAGTTCGTGAAGGCGATGGTCCAAGCCGGGCGCTGCGGGTTCGACGGGGAATCGAGGCCCTCAACCGGAACGGACCCAGACGAGGTGCCTACCGAAGACAGTTCACAATCGGGTACACCTGCGTCTGCAGGGGGTTTAGAGAACACGGTCATTGAGGCGCTGGACCGCAAGGAGCACCTCTCGTGGGACGAACTACTCGCGGCAGTAACTGATGACATAGAGGCACGATTGGAAAACACGTTACAAAAGCTTCAGTCGGAAGATACGGTCCGATATAGTGGGCGCCACGGGGGATACACGCTTGACTCATGAGCAGTGACGCCGGCAGCCAGACACGCGAACAGGACCCAGTGGAGTATTTCCTGGAAGATATAACCTACCAGGGAAAGAAAGAACGGACGCGAACCGCCTACGAACGTGTGCTCACCGACTTCAAGTCGTATTTAGAGTCACGGGAGTTGGATTTCAAGAGCGCAAATCATCGGGACTGTATGGCCTACGTCCACCGCCTACGTGGCTCGGTCGCGGGCAGCACCGTCGCCACATACGCCTCGTATCTCCACCGCTTCTACGATTACATGATCCAGGTCGGGCGCTTCGAGGAGAATCCGATGTCGCTCGTCCTCGAAGAGATGGACGAATCGATCAACACCGACCCAGCGCGGCGAGACATCTCCGTCGTGGAAATGCGGGATTTCTTCGCTACAGTCACACATCCACTCGACGAGGCCGTCATCGGAACGTTGCTCAAGACCGGTATGCGGGCGGGTGAGCTGTGTAACCTGGATATGAGGGATCTCAAACTCACCGCCGCCCCAGTCGACATCGACCACCGGGCGACACTTGACGGCCGTGGCGACGCCGTCTACGTGGATTCTGCGCCGTCAATGGGGGAGGCGTACAACGGACAGGAGCGTACCGCGTCGAACAAGCGCAAACGCGCGACTACCGTCCCGGTCGACAAGGAACTGGGGTACCTGTTGTGTCGCTGGCTTGCGGTTCGCCCGGATGCACGGTCAGTGGCAGACCCGCTCTTTCTCTCGACTATGGACGGCTGGGGCAAGCGTCTCACCCCGGATATGGTTCACCACCTCGTCGAATCACAAGCCAGAGGGGCCGGCTGGTATCGCGTCGGTGGCGGGCCCGAAGAGAACGTCACCCCCCACTACTTCCGGCACTTTTTTACGACCCACCTCCGTGGCCGGACGGGGGACCGGGGTATCGTCAAATATCTCCGGGGTGACGTGGCGAAAGACGTCATCGACACATACACTCACGACTGGGGGAACCGTGTGCGTGATGTGTACATCGAGAATATCTATTCGCTGCTCTAACATTCTGTCGCTTCTGTTCCGATAGTAAACGGAGGTGCGGTCGCACGTGATAAACCTTATGCCGCTATATCAAGGAACACCGCGACTGTGAGCACGAACTCGGAAGGCTGGAGAAACCCGACGAGTTCATCGAATCGATTCGGGAGACCAAGGCAGTGGAAGCATCACACAAGGCTCAACCGGCGACCCGTTCGCTGAGGAGCCCGAGACCGAGTCGGCCAGTGACGAAGACACTGCAGAGCCAGCAGAACGCGGAACATAAGACAGCGCCACGAACCAGGAATCCGGAGACGCAGCCGGCCAGTCGGAGACTCAGCGGCGATTGCTGCCATACATTCACTCCCGAGACGGCATGGAGGACGGGCGGACCCAGCGCCCGGTCTTTCCGGGACTACGTCGAGGACGGAATCGACGACCTCGTCGGCCAGATGAAAAAAAGGGTTCGGGGAGACAGTGTAGAAAAGCCCACGTGACGGAGGCTGCGATGGTCATCGCCGAGGAAAACATGGAACCGATCCGCTCTACGCCCGATGAGTGGGGGTACGGCTGGGACGAGCCGACAGCCGGGGACGGACAGGTCACCGCCCGAAACTAGCAGGCGCTCAAGAAAGAACGCTATCCGTAAGCCAGCAGTCATCAAGTGGCTCCTCTCTACAGATCGAAAGCTCGAATCGGTAGGTAACTGTCCGGCCATCTGGGCCAGTGAGAGTCACGGATTGCTCGGCTCGGTCGCCGGTTCGCTCGATAGGCCTGGCTTCCGCATCGACGTGATCAATCATCGGCGCGTACAACGGTCCGGTGACCATATCGACGAACTGATCGAGCGGTCCAGTCGCACGACGGTTAGCCGGCGAGGCGAAGTTGTATGCAGTTTTGATACCGGCGTTTTCAACCGGGGTGTCATTGTCGGCAAGTGCCTCAAGCTGTATCTTGATAACTTCTCCAGGCCTGTACTCGGGGCTGGGCGTCCGCAGACCATCGATGGGGTAATCGGAGTATGGCATTGGGTGGATCAATCATCTATGTATACGGAGCGGAATAAAATCAGTCGTTCGTTTTCGTATGGTAACGACCATTCGTCTTCAAAGCCCAGTCCTCGCCGTCGAACACCAACGTCTTAAATAGTGTCGACCACCGTTTGAAGCGTGTCGACTGAGAGATTTCGACCGGTAACGGGAATACCGACCGTCTGTCCGGCGAGTCGCTCACCGTACTGGAGTGCGGCTGCAACACCGGTCGCACACGCTCCCTCCATCAACACGTGGGCTTCCGTGAGCATCTTCCGGAGTGCGTGACGGATAGCGTTGTCCTCCACGAGCAGAAAGTCGTCGAGTCGGCGCTGGAGGATGCCAGCGGTCAATGCGAACGGGACCTGTGTGGCGAGACCCTCGGCAACCGTCTCTGTTCGCTCGTGTGGTGTCAGGGTACCATTCTGCCAGGCGCGGTACATCGCGGGGGTACCGGCGGCCTGGGCCCCAATCACATCCGCATCGGCAACCTCCCCGACGGTCAGGCAGTAGCCAGCTGCGCTTGTGCCGACACCGACAGGCGAAAAAATCACGTCGATATCGGGGAGCTCCGACACGATTTCTAAGCCGGCAGTCCCGACGCCCTTGATCAATGCCGGTTCGTTCGCCGAGTGTACGTACCGGTACCCCTTTTGGGTGGCCAGTCGCTCGGCGTGTTCACGGGCCTCGTCGTAGGAGTGTCCGTGTTGTCTGACCTCTGCTCCGAGTTGCTCAATCGAGTTGACCTTCTCCGGATTGGCGTCGTCCGCCACACAGATGACGACCGGGACATCAAACAGGCGGCCAGCATATGCGAGCGACTTACCGTGGTTCCCGGTACTGGCAGCGATCAGCCCGGTGTCGCGAAATTGCTCTGCCAACTCTGCGAGGAGCGTCACTCCGCCCCGGATTTTGAACGCCCCCGTCGGAAGCACGTCCTCACGTTTCAGATACACATCCGCATCGAGTTCTGTGGACAGCCAGTCACAGTACACCAGCGGAGTCTCAGGCAGGTACTCGGCGATAACCGTTCGTGCGCTGTAGATGTCGACAGTCGTTGGCGGCGTCAGGCTATGATAGGGAAACAGAGTGGAATCGTCTGGCGATTCCACTGGCTCGTACCGGGGGCACATAGCCTACAGTTGTCGGCAACTGCATATAAATGCTGGTACGGCCGATGGCCACACCGGAGACAATGCCGATGCGTACTCACGAACGGGGTACGTCGAACTCCCGGACAACCCAGTCCGGCGTCGCCACTGTCGTCGTGTTGAAGCGGTCGTAGTGGATATCGAACTGCTGGTTGACTGGCGGTGTCACCTGTCTCGTACTATGTGTGGTCAGGTTTCTGATGAGCCCATCCGACCGGACGAACGCCCGAACGGTGTAGTTCCCAATCCCCCGGCTCGCCCCCAGGGGCTCGCCGTGCCCGACGAGACGATACGTCGGCCGTGTCTCACCGGCAGCGACACTCACGTTCATCTCTGGCGTCGACAGGTACGACGCTGCGAGACGATCCCGAAGAACGGTCGGTTCGGGAACTGCTACGGGTGGTTGCTGGAAGCCGGGGACTTGGCGATACTCGACGCTCCCCTCCGCTCGCTCGGCGACATACCAGTCCTGTCCATCGTGGTAGACGCGCACATCAGGTCGTCCCGTTTCCGTACCGTTGTCCTCCACCGACCGGACAGTCGTTTCTAACAGATACCGACCGTCCGCACCAACACTGAAATCCATATTTCGGTGGACCCGCTCGGCACCGGGCCGACCACTACGAGGCCAGAACAGGTCCACCCGCATCGTGTACGAACGGTTCCCGATGGCACGACTGTGGGCCTCGTCTAACTGTGAGGTATCTTCGATGCCTCCGAGGCCAACCCCTGGTGGGAAAGTGGACCCAGCCCGGTTTCCGGCCTGGCCGACCCGTGACTGGCTACTGGCCGTGTTGGTCGCGCCGTTCGGGTCGGTCGATGTGGCGCCACCCACCCCCACAGACCCACCACTGTCGCCGCCGCCAGCCCCGAGATCAAACACCCCGAAGACCGAGACTGCGAGAAGTACACAGAGCGAAATACCGACGACGGCCAGCGCTGGACGTGCAGTGCGCAAAAGACGACCGCGAACTCTGCGCTGCCAGGGGACTTCCAGCGCAGGCGGTGGTGCTCCAAAATATCGCTCACAAATATCATCGCGCCGGTCCACAGAGAGCCCGTACCTGATGAGTTCCGCGAGGTCGTCCGCGTCGATGACTCGTGTGTTACCACTGTCGGCACCGCCCGGCTGAACGAGGATATCGGCAGATGTCGCCTCGATGTGTGCTCCACCGTCGGCCCCAGCGATCTGTATCTTGCTGACCCCATCGTTCCGTGCAACGACCGTGTTCCCGCGTCGCTTGGTCTGGTAGCCTCTGGCCGCCCAGATGTCCGCAACCAGCGCCGTCAGCGTGTCCGTGCTGAGTTGTCTGAGGTGTACAGACAGCGCGTCGGGGTGGTTGGTCACAGCGCCACGTTTCGGCCGAAACCACTTATTTGTTCTCTGGCCGTCCGGTAATTCGGTGGCGCAACGAGGGTCGCCTCGAACGCATCATATGGTGTCTGTTAAATGGTGCGTTCCGACAGTGGGAACCGCGCCGGACAGTGGTGCCCGAACCGGCGATTGTTTTCCCCATGTTGGGGACGGATTGACGGGCAATTTTTCACACTGTGTGGACAACAAGGCGGTAGAAAATGTCGGTCGTAGCCGGCTGACAAAGCGAGTGTGCCGACGGAGCGAAAAAGGTCAGGCAACGCGGAGTCGACAGTGCAGTGGGCGTGGTGGTCGGCGCTGTGTCGGGTGTCTCAGTGAGCGTTTATATTAGAGATTTCGGAGGCGACGCTGGGGAGTACGTCCTCGGAGATATCGTCGACGTGCTGTATCGCCTGGATGGCTGACCACCACGACATCGAGACGCCGCTGCCGCCGTGACCGTAGTTGTGGACGACGCCGTCCGCTTTCTCGATTCGCATTCCGTCGGCCCTGTACGGGCGGTAGCCGTACTTTGTGGACACCTTGTCGGGCGAGATGTCCACGTACTCGCTCATAATGTCCTCCGTGACTGTGTATAGCCGCTCTGGAATCGTCACGCCATCGACGGTCATAGGCTTGGTCGGTGACTCGCCGTGCCATTCGCCGTCGTCGATGTCGCCCTCCAGATACGACCCGCCGAACAGCACTGTCTCCTTTCGCGGGTACATGTACGCGTAGTGCCCGTACTCCGACGGCGTGTATGTGTACGAGAACGGGAGTGGTTCATCGCCATCGTAGGGGACCCGCAGGATGTGTCCCTTGATGGCCTTCATTGACTCGTCACCGAACAGTGCCCGGCTGCCGTAGCCAGAGCAGTTGAACACCGTGTCCCCGTCCAGTTCGGCTACCTCGTCCGGTTGGACAGTCCGCTGTTCGGTGTCACCGCCCAACTGCTTGTACGTCTCGTACAGCAGCGGGATGTACTCCGGCATCTCCACGAAGTATTCCTTGCAGACGTACCCGTCCCGCACCTCCTTGCCGGCCCGTGACGGGAGGTCGCCGTCGTATGATGTCGCGTCCTCTACCTCCATGCGCGCCGGGTTTTCGAGGTCCTGTGGGTCCTCGTAGAGATAGTAATGTGTGTGTTTTCGTACTGGGACCCCGTCGGTCTTGTAGAACGGCTCGAACGTCGCTTCCGCGCGTGCGATGAGTTCGTCCTCAGTGTACTCCGAGGCGATCTGGACCGGGTATATCGAGGCGGCAGCGTAATCTGTCGACACCGTCGGGGTGTCGGCGCCATTCCGATACGAGAACGACTCTGCCACCATTTCCGTGTCGTGGCCCTGGTATTGCAACAGAATGCCGGTAGCTAATGCTTGAACACCGCCACCGATAATCGTACACTGCATGTATCACGGGATTTTCGCTACAATATTAAGTATTCCGTGTCGAACGTGCCACAATTTTCCCCAGGACGGAGAACTGATGCCGAAAGGTGTGGATAGTCCGATCAGTTCTATGAGAGCGTCTCCAAGCCCCATGAGCGGCCTAGTCCTACGAGTCGCTCCCCGGAAGTTCGCTCGCATAATCGATATCACGACGCACACCGGGGTCCCCAGTCTCAACCAGCGTGGTTCCGGGCGCGGATTGCAGCACCGGCCGACCACCGGTGTCACCGGTTTGTGCCGCCAACTGGTCGAAATACTGTGTCCCAAAGAGCACGGGATTCCCTCGTCGCCCGTCATGCGCAGCGACGAGCGGGTCGCCCACACCGGCCGCGAATGCTTCGCGTAGCAACGCCACCGTGGCTGCATCCACCGCTGGCATGTCACCCAGCGCGAACAGTGCCCCGTCCGCAGCGGACCGAACCTGGCCGACACCGCAGGCCAGCGATGTCGCCTGTCCGTCGGCATAATCCGTGTTTTCGACGCATTCGACCGGATAGTCAGCAAGGGCATCGCGGACTGCATCGGCGTCGTTCCCCACGACGACCATGACCCGCGAAAGGACAGCACAGACCGGGGCGACGGCGTGACAGACGAGTGGGGTACCGTCGACTTGTGCGAGCAACTTGTTCCGGGCACCGAACCGCGTGCTCTGGCCCGCCGCAAGGACGACACCGTCGACTACGGGCGTGGTGTCCGCGGCCGAGAACGGCGGTTCAGCGACCGGGTACGTGCGTGGGGTCACGCCTGTTCGGCCCCAGAACGCTCGTGAATTGCACCCTCGCGCTCCCGGTGGTGGGCCGGGTTGTGTCCGTTGTGCACCGTGAGCACCTCGCTGACGATACTCATCGCAATCTGATACGGTGCGCCCCCGCCGAGGTTGAGACCGATCGGCGCGTAGATACGCTGCCGGTCTGTCTGTGTCAGCTCCCGGCCATCCGCCGCGAGTGCTGTCTCTATCTCCGCGAACCGGTCCGCCGGTCCCATCACGCCGATGTAGGGCACCGGCGTCTCCAGAAGTGCCTCGACGGCCAACCGGTCGTCGATGAGGTTATGACTCATCACGACCGCGTAGGTCGTTTCGTCGAGTGAGAGTTTGGTTCCAGCCTGTGGCGCCGACAGTGAGATGACGCTGTCTGCATCGGGAAACGACCCGGCCTCGGCGTGGCCGCCACGGAACGAGACGACGGTTACCTGGAAGCCAGCCCGCGTCGCGAATTCAGTTACTGGACCGACGTCGGACCCACTGCCGAAAACATACAGTGCTGGCGGGGCCACGACCGCATCAAGGAATACCCGGCACTCGCCGCCATCCGGGGCAGTGACAGTGACGATTTCCGACTGTCCGTGCGCGAAACAGTCCCGAACCTGATCGCGAACGCCCCGTTGCAGCCACGCGGGCAACCCCACCGGCTCGGAGAGGTCCCCGGCCGTAGTGTACGCCCGGTCGCCCACTGAGACGGGTTCGGCATCGCTCTCGACGACGCTCAGAGCGACGCCGTCATTGCCGCCGTGATAGCCTTCGACCATCGACTCGAACCGCTTGTCGAGTGGCTCCACCAGGAGGTCGATGACGCCGTTACAGCCGAGTCCGAGTCCCCACTCGTCGTCGTCAGTGAGGTCGAACCGTGTGAGTCGCGCCTCGCCGGAGGCCCGTACCTCGTCGGCGATGTCGGCCACGTCGGACTCCAGGCAGCCAGCGGTGACGCTCCCCGCAGCGGTGTCCGCGGTGAGAAACATCTTCGCGCCCGGGCGCCGATACGCGCTGCCCTCGACAGCAACAACTGTCGCGACAGCCGCCGACTCCCCTGTCTCCAGCGCACTGGCAAGACGCTCGAAGATTGCCGTTTCCGGGACGTTCCAGCCCCGGCCCTGTGAGGGGGCGCTCATCGGTACACCGTCCTTGACGTGATGGTCGCTGGTCCCAACAGTTCGGCTGTGATATAACGGCTGTTTTCCCGTCGACGACCGCGCGGGGTTCTGCTGTGAGTGCCTCGGGGCCTGTCACGGGTCGGTTGAGCATCGGCGTCACGACTGTCGTGGCGGGGCGCCTGGGGAGTGCATCGTCCGGCCGCTCGGTTCTCGGCGGATAGCCCCAGACTGTAGTGAAGTACTGTGCTGCGCGGGCCACTCATAGTTTATAATCATTGCCCGATTCAAAAAGTCTCCCGGTTCTCAATACCCTTTCACTGGTCCAGAGCACCGATCATGACGAGCTCGATCGTCGCGTCTGCTGGCAGTGCCTCGACTTCGATGACATCCCGCGCCGGGTACGCCCCGTCGAAGTACTCCGCGTAGGCAGCGTCCATCTCCTCGAAGTCCCCCACGTCGGTGAAGTAGGCTGTCGTTTTGACGACATCATCGAAGGTAAGATCAGCCTCGGCCAAGATGGCCGCGAGGTTCTCCATAATCCGGTGCGTCTTTGCTGTCACCGACCCCTTAACGAGGTCACCGGATGGCGTCATCGGGACCTGCCCGGCGGTGAACAGAAAGCCGTTGGCTGCAACGCCGTGTGAGTACGCCTGTTCCTCCGGTGGTGCATCCGGGCTCGAATGTGCTTGAACCATCACCTGCATCATCAGGTAGGCAGAACAAAAGCGTTCTGCTGGGACCGCCGACTACTACCACCTCGATATGAACAAGTGTCTGGCTTCGGGCCCTCAAAGCGGATGACCAACCGGTCTCACCGGGCCGACGAGGACACGGCGGACTCAGCCCCGAGCGTAAAAACTGGCTGTTCGGTCGTGACATCGGCCGTCCGCGCTGCCGCGTCCTCAATGCTCTTGACGACAGCCGTGGCCTCCGAACCCGCCGCCGAGGGGTCTTCTCTAATCCGCCTGAGTTCGCCCGTGGTTGCATCGATGTGGCCGAGCGCAGTCCGAAACTCTTCGACAGCGTGGGTGAAAAATCGTCACCTGTTCGTGGCAGTAAAAACGGACAAACGCTATTTAAATCCAACTTTTGGCCGCTTAGCCAGATAAACGTCTTTAGAACGCATATAGAATTGGAGCGGAATGGTTCGATCAGGCCGCCGGCGAGAACCTTAGAGTTCGCGGACCCCAGCCTCGACGAGTTCGGGGAGGACCCGCTGTGCGGTCAGTGGCAGTTCGGGGAACCGAACGCCGGTGGCGTCCGCGACAGCATTCGCGACGGCGGCGCCGGTGGGGACGAGTGGGCACTCGCCGACACCCTTCTGTCCGTGTGATGTGGTGGGATCGGGGTTTTCGAGTTCCTCGATGTTCGTGACCATCGGAACGTCGAGCGCCGATGGCAGGTGGTAGTCCGCCATCGAACCGTTCTCGAGATTCCCGTCGTTGTCGTACCGGTACTCTTCGTACAGCGCCTCGCCGAGACCCTGAACGATGGCGCCCTGGACCTGGCCCTCGATCAGCTTGGGGTTGATCGCGTTCCCGATATCCTCACAGATTGCCACGTCGACGACATCGATGTCACCGGTGCGAGGGTCGACATCGACGAGGACCGCCAGTGCGCCGAGAGTATAACTGTGTGCAACGTTGCCACGGCCCGTATCGGGGTCGACGAACTCGACCTCCTGGCTCTGGTATTTGCCACGGCCCACAAGGGAGATACCCCCACGGAGTGACTCGGGGCGGTCCTCCTCCGACCCAAGCGTTTCCGGGTTGCCCAGCATGGCGACGTTTGCAAGTTCCTCGATGCTCATGCCGTTCTCGGGGTCCGTCCGGTCGTAGGCCTGTCCGGCATCAAGTTCGATAACCCCCGGGTCGGTATCAAGCATGTGGGCAGCGACGGCCTTCAGTGTCTCCGCGAGGTCTTCGGCGGCCCGTGCGGCGGCGCTCCCGCCGATAATCGTCCCCCTGTCCGCCCAGACCCCAAGTCCTTCCGGCGTCGCGTCCGTGTCCCCACGGACGGCCCCAACGTTGCCCAGCGACACGCCGAGCGTATCCGCAACGAGTTGGTTGATACCGGTTTCAGTTCCCTGGCCGATGCTGGCGACGGCCGTCAGTACCGTCACGTCGCCTTGTCGGTTCATCTTCACGACTGCTTCATCGAAGTCCCCGCCGGAGGCGCTCTTGTTGCCACCGCGTTTCATTATCGTCCCCATGCCGACACCGCGGAGTTTCCCGCTACGGGTCTCTGTCCCGCCACGGTGTTCGTCCCAGTTTATCATCTCACGGGTCCGCTCTAAGCAGGTGACCATATCGGCGTTGCGCCAGATGTGGCCCGCCGCCGACCGCATCGGCATCTCCTCCTGTCGCGGGGCATTCTTTATGCGAATTTCCACTGGGTCCATGTCCAGTTCCGCCGCCGCCATCTCGACGAGCTGTTCGCGCATGAACGTCACCTGTGGGTCGCCAAAGCCACGAACCGCCGTTGTCGGCATGAGATTCGTGTACACGACCGAGGCGTCCCAGTTCTGGTTCGGAATCTTATACGGGCCCTGCCCGCAGTTCGTCGAAGAGTAGGCCACTGCCACGCCGTACGCGGCACAGGCCCCGGTGTCCTGTTGCAGGTCGACATCGATACCGACGATGTCCCCGTCCTCGGTTACACCGAGGCGGCCGTGTATCCGCTCGGAGGCGCGCCCGCGGCCAGCTTGGAACTCCTCGCTCCGGTCGAGGACGTGTTTCACCGGGCGTTCCGTCTCCATCGAGAGCAGCGCAGAACAGATTTCGAACGGGTACGGGTCGAGTTTGATGCCGAACCCGCCACCGACATCGGGGAGTTTGCAGACGATATCGCGCTGTTCGAGCCCCTCGATAACCTGTGAAAGTTCGACTGACAGCAGGTGTGGCATCTGCGTCGAGGAGGTAAGTTCGAGTTTGTCGCTCCCCGGGTTGTAGTCGGCGATACAGCCGTGTGATTCAAGCGGCGCGGGCGTGGTCCTGTTAGTTTCGAACGTCTCTTCGACGACGATGTCGGCGTCGGCCATCGGGTCCTCGTGGTTGCCGGTGATGACCTTCCCGGTCCACGCGACGTTGCCCTCCGTGTCGTTGTCGGGGTCTGCATCGAGCGACGGGTGGACGACAGGAGCATCAGCCCCGAGGGCGTCGTCCAGTGAGGTGACTGCTTCGTCCGGACTGTAGCTCACATCCACTTTATCGGCGGCCGCGCGCGCACCATCTTTCGAATCCGCAAGGACGACAGCGATTTCCTGGCCCTGATATATGACTCGCTGGTCTGCAAGCACCACCTCGTCGTCGAGCATGTACCCGAACGGCTCGTCGATCTGGTCAGCGATGTCGTCGTGGGTCCAAGCCAGTTCGACACCGGGGTGTGCCTCGGCCTCACTCGTGTCGATGGCGTCCAGGGTTGCGCTTGCGTGCTCGCTACGGACGAAACACGCATAGAGCATGTCGCTCGTCTCGATGTCGTCGACGTACTCGCCGTGACCGGTGACAAAACGCCTGCCATCGTAACTGTTGACGCGTTCGCCGACCCACTCGTCGTCGCTCTCCGACTCACTCCCGAGTTGCTGTTGTTTGCTCACGGGACCACCCCGGGCTGGACTGTCGGGGCAGTGCAACGCAGTCTCGGCTGGTTGGCTCG
The DNA here is from genome assembly GCA_964581735.1 of uncultured Halobacteriales archaeon. Taxonomy (GTDB): domain Archaea; phylum Halobacteriota; class Halobacteria; order Halobacteriales; family Haloarculaceae; genus Salinibaculum. The sequence goes on from CAZOQK010000001.1 coordinate 44,281, forward strand.
CATACTCGGTGTACCGTACTGGCTGGATATAATTGTTCTGTATGCCGTGCTGTTCGGCCGGTAATATGGATGACTGCGCGGGGAACCGGAGTCGTTAGGACCAATCTGGGGATAACAGAAGGATTTATTGGTCGTTTGGGCGCACATTCACCTGTGACGCATTTACCGCCGAATCTCAGGCCACCGACGAGTGAGGATATCCGCGGCATCGCCAGACAGTACCACATGGACTTGAGCGATCAAGAGGTCGAGGACTTCAAAGATCTCGCGTCGGAGAAGATGGCCTACTGCTATCGTATCGATGAACTTTCCGACCGGAGCCTGAGTCGTCCGGAAGCACGGCGAGACCCCGGCTACCGCGCGACCCGAGAGGAAGACCCGAAAAACGCCATCGTCACACTCTGCAACGTCGAGTCGGATGAGAGTGGACTGCTCGACGGGTACGAGGTCGGCATCAAGGACAATGTGGCGGTCGCGGGCGTGGAGATGACCGGTGGGTCGCCGGTACTTGCCGGCTACCATCCAGCAAACGACGCGGCCGTCGTCGAACAGGTGTTGCGGGAAGGCGGGCGGATTACAGCAAAAACGAACATGAGCGAGATGGCCGTCTCCGGTAGCGGTGAAATGTCCGGGTTCGGCCCCGTGCTCAACCCAGTCGACGACCGGTATCTCGCCGGGGGGTCCTCCAGTGGCTCAGCGGTGGCCGTGGCGACGGACATGGTTGATATCGCAATCGGGACAGACCAAGCCGGTTCGCTTCGGACCCCCGCTTCCTGGAGCGGGTGTGTCGGGTTCAAACCCACACATGGACTCGTCTCCTTCCGGGGAGTGATGCCTCTCGGGCACTCTTTCGACCACGTTGGCCCGATGGCCCAGACCGTTCCCGACACGGCGAGAGCGCTCCAGGCGATCGCCGGTGAGGACCCCAAAGACCCACGTCAGAGTCGGCCCGAAGTCGGCGACTATCTGGGTGCACTTGACGCGGACATCGAGGGACTACAGATCGGTGTTGTCAGGGAAGCCTTCGAGTTCGACGGGGGCGAGGGCGCAGTCAACGAGGGCGTCAGGGACGCAATAGCGGAACTAGAACGCTTGGGGGCCACAGCAGAGGAAATCTCGATTCCGTGGCACGTCGACGGTTTCTTCGTGTGGCTGGCGGTCGAAAACGAGGAGTCCGCCGCGATGTGGGACGCAGACGGCACGGGCTATTTCGTCGACGGTCACTACGACACCGACCTCGCCGCAGCGTTCGGGAAAGCCAGACGCGCACAGGCCGACGAGTTCGCGCCGACGGCGAAACTCAAGTGTATCCTGGGCCAGTACCTCAAACAGGAGTACTACGGGCGCTACCACGGCAAAGCCTCGAACCTCCGGCCGGAACTCAAAGCTGCCTACGACGACCAGCTAGAAACCTACGACATTCTGGCCATGCCGACGACACCGATGACGGCCTTCGAGATGGAGGAGGATATCGGCCGGAAGGAGGCCGTCAACCGCGCACAGGGCAAACAGGGGCGGACGCGCAACACCATGCCGTTCGACATGACGGGCCATCCCGCGCTCTCGCTCCCGTGTGGCACAAACGAGACCGGCCTCCCGATCGGGTTGATGCTCGTCGGTGACCACTTCGACGAGGAAACAGTCATTTCCGTCGCCGATGCGTTCGAACGGGCGACCGAGTGGACCGACCGCCAGTACTGAGCGGACCGCAACTCGATACTAGATTGCTGGTACATTTTTATCAGTACCTTCCGAAACAGTGGACGAATGACGACAGAAAACCAGACGCCGTTTCTGGATGCTGGCGTAGCATCGTTCATGAACGCGACACAGGTATCCCCGTCGGACCTCGAGACGCTTAGGACGGCCGACGTTGATGTCGGCGTGGTCGGGTTCCCGTTCGACGGGACCTGTATCAGTCGAACGGGGGCGAATATGGGCCCACGCGCCATCAGAGCGGCCAGCACCCAGACACGCCATTACCACTTCGAATACGACACAGATCTTCAGGACCACTACACGATGGCCGATTGCGGGGATGTGCCGGTCGTTCCCGGGAACGTCGCTGCGAGTCTCGACCGCGGTGCGGACCTCCTCGAAACCGTCTTGGGGGCAGGCGCGATGCCGGTGATGCTGGGTGGTGACCACGTCACGACAGTGTCCGGTGTCAGGGCACTCGGTGCTCACGCAGACGACCCGGGGCTGGTGCTCGTCGACACGCACTTGGACACGGCGGACGAGGTTGCGGGCGAGCGGTACAACCACTGCTGTCCCATCGCCAGAGCCGTCGACGAGGGCGGTTTCGACCCCGAAAAGATCAGTATCATCGGGCTGAGCGCGCCCACGAACCCCCGTGAGGAACTCGAAGTCGCCCTCGAACGGGGGATGAATCTCTACTCGCTCGACGAAGTGGCCCGTCGCGGTGCCGCGACGGTCGCACGGGAGGCGACGGCACGTGCAAACGACGGGAGCGACGCCGTCTATCTCACGCTCGACATCGACGTGCTGGATGCCGGATCCGCACCGGGCACTGGGGTGCCAACCAACGGCGGCCTGTACACACGTGAACTGCTCCAGATACTGGGCGTCGTCGCCAGCGAAGGTGTCGATGCGGTTGATGTCGTCGAGACATCGCCACAACTTGACCCCGCGGGGGTGACCGCGCGGATGGCCGTGCGCTCACTCGTCGATATCCTCGCCGCGAACGCACTCGGTGAGGCCCACGGTATCGGGATGGGGACCGCCGCTGCCGAGAACTGCCGCGAGTCACGGGACTAACGGGAGTACGGGGAACCGACGCTACAGGTCCTCTTCGGGACCGATGGGTGTCCGGAACCACTGGGAGAGCTCGCGCGTGCTACCAATGGTTGTCAGCGCACCGATGGTCGCTGGACCGAGTATCGACGCCCCCCGTCCGGATTTGAGCAAGAGTCCGTTCCCTTCGCCGGCGTCGACGACGCCGAGTGTGATGGTGGCGTACTCGTTTGAGACGGCGAACGGGTCGGCCAGGTCCGGCAACGGGTTGTCGTAGGAACTGGCAGTGTCTCCGAGCACGACTTCGGGCGTGGCGACGAATTCGGCAAGACCACTGGCGTCCCCCTGCCAGGAGAGCGCTTCGAGCAACATGGCGTCAAGCCGGATCCGATCCGTGCCGCGTTCGACCAGCAGCAACTCACCCATCGAGACCAGTTTCGTCACGGTGACCGTCCGGTCGCCATCGGCGACTTCGACTGTCCGTGCCTCGGTTGCTTGGCTCGGGCTGTGTGGGTTGTTCATTATAGGAGGACGATGGTGAGGTTCTTTACCTCGAGAACGCTGTCGTCGAAGTAGACCACGCGCGATGCGATCTTGAGGTCGTCACCGACCCGTCGCAGCGTTGTTTTCCGCTGTGCGGAGATGGTGTCCTTTTTTGCCGTGTTGCCGTAGCTCCGGTAGACCAACTGGTTGTTCCAGGCAACGTACTCGTCATCGCCAGCGTCGGTGACGCGGACGTTCCCGATGACGTGGCGGACCCGCGACCGGGGGTTCTCGGCCCACGCGTACTC
>CAZOQK010000002.1:0-28318 GCA_964581735.1 uncultured Halobacteriales archaeon
GCAGGGTGCGGCAGACGACGACTGAGCAGGTCACAAACTCGACTGTGTGGGTACTGGTGTCGGCGACTGCCGACTCCAATCGCACCGGTTTGTAAATTATGACTACTTTTGACAAACAACGCGGACGAGGTAAACGGGGTACAGCGCGCGACAGGTCAGCCCGACAGCAAACGGATTCGGGATACGTCAGAACCGGGGGTGAACAGCGGTGGCCATCGACCCAGTGACAGTCCTCCTGTTGGGGACCGCAACCGGGTCGTTGTACGCTCTGCTCTCCGTTGGTCTGACGCTCGTGTACGCTATCGGCGGCGTCGAAAACCTCGCGCACGGGTCCTACGTGATGATCGGGTCATACGCCTATTTCGTTGGGGTCGGGCCGTTGGGCCTACCTCCCGTCGCCGGTATGCTCATCGCTATCGTGATGGGTATTCTCGCTGCGTTGATCACCTGGAAAGGTATCGTCGAGCATATTATCGACAGACCTGTCGCAGTGTTTATGATTACTCTTATTATGGCACTGGCTATCGAGGAAGTGTTCATCATCGGCTTCGGGACGAACCCAAGCCTGTTCCCGCCTATCGTCGCCGGAGCAGTGACGATTGCGGGGACCGAACTCTCGTACAATCTCGTTGCAGCGACAGTAGCATCCTTGGGGTGTCTCGGTGGCCTCTACGTACTCATTACGCGGACCTACACCGGCCGAAGCATCGTCGCGGTGGCGCAAAACCGCCGGACCGCCGAGGCAGTCGGAATCAACGTCGATCGGACATATCTGTTGGTCTGGGCCATTGCCGGCGCATTTGCCGGGTTGGTCGGCATGTTCTACGGTTATTACACCACGATTGGCCCACACATGTGGGTCTTCCCGCTTATCTATTCGTTCAGCATCGTCATCGTCGGCGGACTCGGCTCGATAAAGGGGACGTTCATTGCCGCGTACGTCATCTCGTTCATCGAGATATTCACTATCGAGATCAATCCGCAGTTCAAGGGGATTCCAGCGCTCGTCGCACTGCTTGCGATCATGGTCCTCCGGCCACAGGGGCTGTTCGGGCGTGAGGAGGTCGAGAGCTAATGAGCGTCGCACAGCGCCTGCCGCTGATCGACAATCAACACCAGGCAACCTACCTCGCCTGGGTGTTGTTCGGGCTGGTGCTTCTGGCCATCCCATTCAGCTTCACCCGGTTCTGGGTGCGAACGTTCGCTCTGGCGAACGTGTTCGCAGTCTGGGTTCTGAGCTGGAACGTTCTCTCGGGACAGACCAGTTATATTAGCTTCGGGCACTCGTTCCTGATCGGTGTGGCCGCCTACTCGACAGCGATCCTGTCGGTAGAGATGGGCCTCTCGCCGTATCTCTCCGCTGGAATCGGGATCGGAATGGCCACGCTCGCTGGCGTCCTCATCTTCCTGCCGACGCTCCGTTTGCAGGGTGTTTACTTTACCTTCGTTTCGTTGTTGCTTCCGATTATCGGTGAGCGACTGGCTATCGCACAAAGCGACTTGACCGGTGGTGAACGTGGTATCATCGGTATTCCACCATTCCTCGAGGGCCAATTGCTCAACTACTATATCACCGCTGGCGCGGTTTTCGTCATCGGATACGCCACGTGGCGGCTGATACAGTCCGATTTCGGGACGATTCTCGGCATGGTCCGTCAGTCTGAAGACCTCGTTCAAACAAGCGGTATCAACCCCGAAAAGTACAAATTCTTGGCTTTCGCGATCAGCGCGTTCATCGCCGGTATCGGCGGCGTGTTGCAGGTCCACTTCCTCGGGATCGTCACTATCGGGTCGGTGTTGGCGCTTCCACAATCTATCAATATCGTCATCGCAGCGATCATTGGCGGCCGTGGCAGTACTGCTGGGGCTATCGCCGGTGCGTACTTCTATATCCTGTTTAACGCCTACTTCCGGCCGTTCGTGGAGACTCCGGTTCGGTTGTTGGCGTTTTTCCTCATCGGGATGCTCGTCCTTGGCCTGTTCTCGGATGGCATAGTGCCGACCGTGCGTCGAATCATCGGTCGGCGTCTCAGAGGCAGTACAGAAGAGGGCGCTGCTATCGAGAGTCCGGAGTAATCAGTCCGCGTCGGCCGACGGCATCCCGAGGAACGTTTCGCTGACGTAATCGTCGTTTTTCAGTTCGTCGGGTGGGCCGCTTCTGACGAATTCGCCGGTATCCATCAGGATGGCCTTGTCCGCGTGTTCAAACCCGAACGTAACGTTCTGCTCGACGAGCAACACCGAAATGTCCTGCTCACGGAGGCGGTCGATAGCGTCGGCAATGTCATCGATGATGACAGGTGCAAGCCCCAGTGTCGGTTCATCAAGGACCAGCAGTTCGGGGTCGCTCATCAGGGACACGCCGATGGCAAGCATCTGACGCTGCCCGCCACTGAGCGTGTTCGCTCGCTGGTCCGCGCGCTCCTCGAGAATCGGGAAGAGGTCATGAACCAGCGAAAGTCGCTCCTCAACGGCATCACGTTTCAAGTGTGCGCCTGAGAGCAGGTTCTGCCTGACAGTCATGAACGGAAAGACGTTCTCCTCCTCCATGCAGTACGACAGCCCGAGTTCTGCGACTTCGTAGGCGCTCTTGCCGCTGATACCGGTCCCATTGAATCGGATTTCGCCGTTCCAGTCGGTGTGGTTGACGAGTGAGTCGAGGAGGCTGGTCTTGCCCGCACCGTTCGGACCGACGACGCTGACCAGTTCTCCGGTGTTGATTTCGAATGAAATGCCGTGGATGACCTGAGACTTACCGTAGAATACTTCCAGGTCAGACACCTCAAGCAGTGTCATCAGACCACCCCCGAGCTTTCGCCGAGATACACTTCCTGTACCTCGTCGTTGCTCAGAATTTCGTCGGTTGTCCCCTCAGCTATCTTTTGCCCAAAGTTCAACACGATAGTCCGGTCGACCAGTGGCATCAGAATATCCATGACGTGGTCAACCAACAACAGCGTCAGCCCTTCGTCGCTGAGTGTCAGTATCAAGTCTGCCAGCTCGGAAGCCTCTTCTTTGGTAATACCAGCGAACACTTCATCACAGAGAAGCACATCGGGGTCAGTCGCCAGTGCCTTTGCAATCTCCAGCCGACGGAGTTCGCCAGGGGTGAGCTTATCAGGATAGATATCGGCGCGGTCCGACAGTCCAGTCCGCTCTAATATGCGGTCAACATCGGCGTCAGTGGCATCGTCTGCCTGATTCCCGAACGAAATATCATCACTGAGCATGCACGCCTCGATATTTTCCCACACAGTGAACTCATCGAACTGCTTTGGCGTCTGGTACGTGCGGCCGAGCCCAGCCTGGACGCGTTCGTGCGTCGGCATGTCGTCGATACGGTCACCGCGATACTCTATCGTTCCCTCACTCGGTTTGAGGTTACCCATCACGAGGTTGAACGTCGTGGACTTTCCGGCGCCGTTGGGCCCGATCAACCCGACGATCTCCCCTTCGTTGATATCGAATGAGACATCGTCAACGGCGGTGAGTCCGCCAAACCGTTTGGTAAGGTCGGATACGTCTAGCACAGTCATCGTGGGAGGTAAATCAACATGCAATGGTAAAAACGGTTCGCTCCATCCACCGCTTAGCGCACGTTTAGCCCTCTCTCCCGCCACTCGGAAGCACCGAGTGTCAGCAAAACGCCGCCCGCAGCTGCGAGGACCGCTCCCTCCAGCATATCGGGCACAACCGGGAGGAGCGTTGCTCCAGCCACGGCGCCACAAACGAATCCCAGCGTAATCACTGCGATGGCAACGAGCCCGCGATGGAGTCGGCCGACGTGTCGGTAGTAGCGGCCGACGACTGCTAGCTCCACCGCCGCATGACCGACAACGAGTACACCAGCAACGACAGCGAGCCCACTCGCAGCGTCGAGAACGATTCCCAGAACCAGTCCCTCGACGAAGCGATGGCCGAGAACCGCTGTTGAGAGGGTGTCAGCATCACATGAGCAGCCCCATTCGTCGCCGGCGACAGCAAACCCTGCCCCGGCGCCACCAGCGAGGATGGCGACCAGGAGCCCGGCTGGATTGGTACCGACAGTTGTGGCCGTCGACAGAAACAACGACCCGCCCAGAACGATCAACAACCCCCCGATGGCAAACGGTGCCCACGTGGGTATTGTCGGCAGCCATCGGTCGTACCACAGACCGGAGAGTCCAGCCACCAGACCGCCCACCACTGTCGCGCTGATAACGGTTATGATACCCGCGGCGCCTGTCGACTCCGCCTCCCCGTGTGCTGCTGCAGTGCCGCTCAGTACTGTCGCTACGAGCGCAACGCTGAGCACTGCGTGCACGACACTGACTCGCAACCGCATACTTCAAATCACAAGACGCCGGATGATAATTGTTGTGTCAGTTGCCAGCACTGGCTCTGGAACACAGGATACGTGCCACGGATTTCAGGACATCGATGAAAATGTCGCAGCCATGAGAGGGACTGCCCGAGTCACTCCGCCTGCAGTTACGAATCAACGCTCCCGTATCCTGTCGTCTAGTTCAGGACACTGCCTGTAGCTCTTGTGCCGTTGTGAAATAAAATATAACACAGCTTCAGTTAACTATTTACAGTCTCGTGGCAAATATTGTCAATGCCCTACGTATGAGTACAGCCAGTGATAATTCCGCAGAGACAGACAGTGCAATCAAACAGAGACATCGCGATGCTGCAGACGCCGTCCCGGAGAACCTCGCCCACTACATCGGTGGAGAGTTCGTCGACGGTGACAGCCACGAGACCATCGAGACCCGAAACCCGACGACAGGCGAGGTACTCGGCGAAGTACCGGCCGGTAACGCCGCCGACATTGACGCAGCCGTTCAGGCGGCCAATAAAGCCTTCGAGGGGGGGTGGAAGGACGCCTCTCCGGGCGAGCGCCAGCGCGTCCTCTCGGAGATGGCCAGGGCCGTGGAGGAAAATCAGGAGGCGCTCGCCACCCTAGAGGTTCTCGACACCGGTAAGACCATCACCGAGGCGATGGGTGACATGGGACTGATCGTCGACCACCTCACCTACTACGCAGCCGCGGCGCGAAACGTCAACGGGGAGACGCGCCAGACGAACGACCTCTTCGACCGGGAGAAGCAGGTCTTCACCCTCAAGGAGCCCTATGGCGTCGTCGGTGCCATCGTTCCGTGGAACTTCCCACTGATGATCGCCATCTGGAAGCTCGGCCCCGCCATCGCCGCCGGCAACACCGTGGTTCTCAAACCGTCCGAGGAGACGCCACTCTCCATTCTCAAACTGATGGAACTCGTCGACGATACGGTTCCGGACGGCGTCATCAACGTCGTCACCGGCTACGGCGAGGATGCCGGCGAACCCCTCTCGACACACGAGGATGTCCCCAAGATTTCCTTTACCGGCTCCACCGAGGTGGGCAAGGAAATCATCCGCAACTCCGCGGAGGACATCAAGAAGACGACACTCGAACTCGGCGGGAAGAGCCCGGTTATCGTCTACCCTGACGCCGACCTCGAGGAGGCAGTCGAGGCCGCGATGATGGCCATCTTCTTCAACAAGGGCGAGTGCTGTGCCGCCGGCTCCCGACTCTTCATTCACGAGGACATCAAGGATGACTTCATGGAGGCCTTCACAGGCGCAGCCGCCGGCATGACCGTCGGCGACCCGCTGCTCGAAGAGACCGACATGGGGCCGAAAGTCTCCGATGAGCAGGTCGAGCGCACCCACAACTTCGTCGAGGCCGCCCGCGAGAGCGGCGCGACCATCCGGACCGGCGGCGGCTCCCGGACGACGACTCGATTGCTGGCGGTGCCTTCTATGAGCCGACTGTCATCGATGACATCGACCACGACCACCCGTCGGTCCAGCAGGAAATCTTCGGCCCCGTCATGGAGACGTTCTCCTGGCGCGACGAGGACGAAGTGGTCGAGCAGGCCAATGATGTCGATTACGGCCTGGCTGCGGGCGTCATCGCGAGCGACGTGACGAAAGCCCTCCGGACGGCGCGACGACTCGAAGCCGGCGTTGTCTGGGTCAATCACTACAACGACGTATCCGCGGGACAGCCCTTCGGCGGCTACAAACAATCCGGAACTGGCCGGGAAAACGCCGCTGAAGCAATCGACGAGTTCACCCAGACCAAAGCTATCAACGTCAATCTCGGCTAGGCTCACAGCCACCGGCCACCTGTGTCTGTCCGGTGTGAGTTCCACTCGCACCACTGCCGTGCGGTTCGTTCCCATCGTCAAACTGTATTCCCGCCAGTAGCATCCGCTTCCGTCCAGCTTGAACTTCGTTTTACATGACTGCGTAAATGAAGCAAATAATAAAAGAAAAATACCGTGAATTTCTGACCGGCAGAGGGACCGAGGAGATCCGGCCTGGTGGCCCACGGAGTCAACTTGACTGTTCTGTCTGTCGCTGGGATCCTGACTTCGTGTCGCTCTTCCAGAATCCAGCGCTTGTCAAATCGACGTGGATGTGTGTGCTTGGTGAGACCGTCACAGGCTACGAAAACTGCGCCAAAGTGGTAAACGGACTTCATTGGGTCGCTTGGCACATCTGAGTAGGCCTCAGTATACCTTGGAAATAAAGCCCTCGGGGAGGGGCTCGGTGGCCTGTCCTCAGCTGTTGATGGGAGTAAAAGTCCCCGACGGCGAGCGGACGGTGGCGACCCTACAGTCGCGGTACGGTTCACGGCCCCAAACCGTGTCTGCGCGCGCCGGAGTCTGACCTGTGACCCATTGCTATAACACCTGTAGTCCATTGAAACGGAAAATATGCTGCTGGATACTCACTGGTTTCTGTCGGGAGTTCGCTCGCGGCTCTGTAATAGACGGTGCAGGCTTGATTATGCTAAGCTATCATTTTAGCTTATATAAATTTGAAATGGTACGTACTCGGCAGACTGCCGATGGCAAAGGGGTGTACTGAGGGCATGGAGCATGTGCCGAGCCCGGTATGCACGCCCGGCTGTCGGGTCGAATTTTCAGAGCGACAGGGTCGGAACCCCGCCGTCTGTGTCGGGCGAACCTGCCGGATGACCCGTGAGACGGTCGGTCGGCATCAGTCGTTTCGTTGCGTGGTATCGGCGCCACCGGTCGGGCCGACGGAGAAGACGAACTCGTGTTCGGCTTCCGTCTCGAATCTGTCGAGGATGCCACACAGCGGCTGGGCGTATCGCTGTAGGTCGTTGGCCCGTTCCGACACCTGGTCCAGCTCCGCGGCCTGTTCTTCGGCGGCGGCGCTTACGTTGTCGGTCTCCGACTGGGTCTCCTCGCTGTAATGGGAGAGTTCGGAGATTTCGTTCGCGACAGCGTCCAGACGGTCCAGCTGTGCGTCGACCGCCCCGTCGCTTGACGCCGCCAGTTCCGTGGCAATTCCGTCCATGGTTTCGGAGACGGCCTGGAGTCGCTGTTTCTGGTCGTCAGCGTCGACCGCGACTTTCTGAATCGAGTCCGCGACCTCTTCGCTTGCCTCTCGGACGGTGGTCGCGCTCTGTTCGACTTCTGACCCCGCTTCTTCGACCTCGTCGACGTGGGATTTGAGCTGGCCGGTCGTCTTTTCGAGTTCCTCTATCATCTCGTTGAATTCGGCGGCGATGCGGTCCATCGACTCGTTTTCCCCGTCCTCGGTCATCCGCTGGGTCAGGTCCCCGGCGGCCACTTCCTGTATGACCTGTGAGTACTCCTCGGCCTGGGACTGGAGGTGGTCGCTCAGCGCCATCGCCTCGGCCCGTGACACCTCAGCCTCCTTGCGTGCTTTCTCGGCTTCATTGATCTGGTCTTTTAGCGAGTCCCGCATCGCGGCGAACCCATCGTAGAGTCGCCCGATGTTGTCGACCCGCGGCGTCGCCAGTGTCACGTCGAGGTCACCCTCGCGCATCTGCTCGGTTTTACCAGTCAGCCGGTCGATGGTGGTGGACGTGCTGTACCCGAGTGCCGTCCCGGTCACACCGATAAGCAAGACAGCGGCGATGGTCGCGAACAGCCCCCAGTTCGAAATCGTCTGGACGAACCCGAAGACGCTGCTCCGGGGAGCCTGTGCCACGACGACCCAGTCGGTGTCCGAGACCGGCGCGTACCCGACGGTATAGGGTTCGTTGATGACCTGCGAGTCGGCGTTCATCCGTGCGATGACGCCGGACGCGTTGTCGGTGTTGCGCAACTCGGCGGCCTCACGAATCGGTTCCCGGGAGGCGTTGTTCGTCGAGTACGGCGCAAGTGTGTCGTTTGCGTTCCCGCTGACCATCACTCTGAAGGAGTCATCGTCGACGACCTCGGTCTGTCGCGGCCCGCTGGATTGCAGGCTCGTCCGGAGGTCGAAAATAGACACCTCGAGGAAGAGAAACCGGGTCCGGTCCGGCCCGACATCCGAGTTAGTCTTGCTGATGAACCCGACAACCTGGTCGCTGCCGACCTCGTAGGTGTCACTTTTGTAGACCCCGGCAGAGTCGAGTCCCTCGAGTACGTCGGATCCGGTCGCCAGGAAGCCCCGTGGACTGTTGTTCGTTATCGGTTCACCGGAGGCGAGTGAGGAACTCGCGACCACTTCCGGGCCGTCCGGCCCGAGATCGATGACGTGTGCCGCGACGACATCTTGCTCCCCCGTTTGTATCGACGCGAGGGCAGTGGTCAGCCGTGCGGTGTCGCTTTCACCCCCGGCCCAGTCCCGTTCGGCCGAGTACAGTCCCGTCGAGAGTTTCTGTCGCTGCACCCACTGCTCGACGATACTCGCCTGCTGGCCGGCACTGTTCTCGAACTGTTGTGCCGTTCGGTCCTCGGTCTGCTGTGAAATCGTGTCGGTCGCTGCCAACCCGATCCCACCGATGGACAGCGCCATAATCGCCAGCACGAGGCCGAACTTGAGCGCGAAGCTCTTCCGAATCGCCCGCGGTGTCACCGTCTGGAGGACTTTGACGACGATGTTGGGACTGTCGTCCCGCCCTTCGGCGTCGTCGCCGCTCATCGCGCGCCACCGTCCCACCCGTCCCGTGCCTGTCTATCCACGCCCATCGTGAGTGTGTGATTCATCCCATATATCCATCCCCGAGTTCCGGATTCGCCCCAGTTCGCAGATCCGGTCCGGATAGTATCGACTTCACTCGCTGTCCTGCGACCCATAGAACCCTTTGACATGGTGTGTCACATAAATTTTTGGAGTATGTCGCCCGATATCTGCCGGATAGCCGACAACATTCATCACCTAGAGTGGTCTAGCAGTCAGTATGTGTATCCCCCGATGGCCAGGTGATGGTCGGTGACGAGAAACGCGAAGATCGTCTGTACGCTCGGCCCCGCGTCCGCCGACCGCGACACTGTCACTGCCCTCGCAACGGCAGGCATGTCTGTCGCGCGACTGAACGCGAGCCACGGCACCACCGACGAACGCCGCGACCTCGTCGACCTGGTACGGGATGTCGACGAACGTACCGCCCAGCCGATCGCAACGCTGCTTGACTTGCCCGGCCCGGAGGTGAGGACCGCGGCGGTCGACTCATCGCTGACACTTGCCGACGGCGCGACCGTCGACCTCTCAGAAGGCGACGAGGCGACCGCCGAGCGAATCGGACTTTCCCGGCCGATAGACGGTGCGAGCGTCGGCGACACCGTCCTTCTTGACGACGGCCACATCGAAGCGACGATTACGGATATCGCCAGCGGCGTCGTCACGGTGAACGTCGACTCCGGTGGTGAACTCAAGAGCCGCGCCGGGGTCAACGTCCCCGGTGTGGACCTGGAGTTGCCGACAATAACCGTGGCCGACCACCGCGAACTCGACCTCGCGGCGGAAATGAACGTCGATTTCGTCGCTGCGAGTTTCGTCCGCTCGGCGGCCGACATCTACGAGATAAGCGGCGAACTGGAATCGCGTGGGGCCGACATCCCCATCATCGCGAAAATCGAACGCGCCGACGCCGTTGACAACGCCGCGGAGATAGTCGACGCCGCCTACGGCATCATGGTCGCCCGCGGGGACCTAGGCGTCGAGTGCCCGCTTGAAGATGTCCCGATTATCCAGAAGCGCATCGTCCGTGACTGCCACCGTGCAGGCGTCCCCGTCATCACGGCGACGGAGATGCTCGATTCGATGATTCACAGCAGGCGCCCGACCCGGGCGGAGGCCTCGGATGTCGCAAACGCCGTACTCGATGGCACCGACGCGGTGATGCTCTCGGGCGAGACCGCCATCGGCGACCACCCGGTGCGGGTCGTCGAGACGATGTGTCGCATCATCGAGGATGTCGAGGCCAGCGACGAGTACGAGGAACTGCTCGAACAGCGGGTTCCCTCGGCGGACGGCACCAAGACCGGGGCGCTGGCCCGTTCGGCCCGGTTTCTCGCCCGCGATGTCGGTGCCGAGGCGATCGTTGCCGCCTCGGAATCCGGCTACACCGCTCGCAAAGCCGCGAAGTATCGCCCGAACATCCCGATCGTCGCGGCGACGCCCAACGATGCGGTGCGTCGGCAGCTCACGCTATCCTGGGGTATCATCCCGGAGGCAGCGGTCCACAGTGGGGACAGCGCCGACGCCGTCATCCAGAGCGCCGTCCAGGCAGCAATCGAGACCGGTGCCGCAGAGAGCGGCGACACCGTCGCCGTTCTCTCTGGGATGATGACCCAACTGGAGGGGCTCGACACCGCGAACATGCTGAAAGTCCACGTCGCCTCGGAGACGCTGGCCTCGGGTCGCTCCGTGGTCTCGGGGTACGCCGCCGGGCCGCTCTATCGCGTCGAGGACGGCGACCTCGACGGCGTCCCCGACCGGGCAATCCTGGCCGTGCCAGCCGAGTTCGACGGTGAGTTTACCGGCGACGTGTCGACGGTCGGCGGCATCGTCGACGAACATCAGGGACTGACCAGCTACGCCGCAATCATCGCCCGGGAACTCGACATCCCGCTCGTCGGGTCGGCCGCGCTCCCCGACGTGCCCGACGGCACCGAGGTCACTATCGACGGCGAGCGGGGCGTCGTGTACGCCGGCCCGGTGGAGGACGCTGACCGACGATGAGGGCAGTCGCGGGGGTAGACATCGGCGCAACGAGCATCCGGGCGGGGCTCTCGGACGACCGGGGCCGGTTGCAGTCGACGGCCACCAACCCGACGCCACGGGACCGCGACGCCATCGTCAACACCATCGGGACTGTACTCCGGGCGGCCGCGGACGGCGCTTGCGTCCCCGTTGAATCGGTGCGTGCCGTCGGCATCGGGTCGATGGGACCGCTTGACCACGGCGAGGGCTGTATCGTCGACCCGCCGAACGTGCTGGGCGTTGAGCAGGTTCCCGTCGTCGCCGCGGTGGAGGCGGTCCACGACGGGCCGGTCGTATTACACAACGACGCCGTCGCCGCGGCAATCGGGGAGCGCTTCTACAGCGACGACCCCGGGGAGAATCTGGTCTACCTGACTATCTCGACGGGTATCGGCGCCGGTGCAATCGTCGATGGCAACGTCCTGACGGGGGCAACCGGCAACGCCGCCGAACTGGGCCACATCACGGTCGCGCCCGACTCCGGCGCACGGTGTGGGTGTGGCGGGGAGGGTCACTGGGAGGCGCTGTGCTCCGGCCGGGCCATCCCGGAGACTGCGCGACGGCTCGCCGACGAACGCGGCGTCGAAACGGAACTCGACTTGGCGGCGGTGACCGCGGCGGACGTCTTCGATGCCGCCGACACTGACGCGCTCGCCGACCTGGTCGTCGACCGCCTGGCAGCGTGGGGCACACTCGGTGTCGCCGCGGCTGTCCACGCCTACGACCCCGAAACGGTCCACCTCGGCGGCGCCGTGGCGACGAGCAATCCCGACGCAGTCGTCGACCCGATTCGGCGACGGCTCCCGGCACACGTCGTCGGCGAGCCACCGACGGTCGCGGTGACGCCTTTGGGCTCGGACGCGGTGCTCCGTGGCGCCGTCGCGAGCGTCCTCGAACGGGGTGCCCGGCAGTGACCCCTTAGTTCGCACCCGACCGACAATATAAGTGCTCGGACGACCCAAATACGAGTGATCAGATGGGGTACACACCGCATATACTGGTGGTCGGGGGCGGGGCAACGGGCACGGGTGTCGCCCGTGACCTCGCGATGCGCGGGCTGGACGTGACGCTGGCCGAGCGCGGCCCGCTCGCCAGCGGCGCCACGGGCCACATGCACGGCCTCTTGCACAGTGGTGTGCGTTATGCGGTCGCCGACCCGGAGAGTGCCCGCGCCTGCATCAACGAAAACGAGACTCTGCGCTCGATTGCCGACCACTGTCTCGTCGATACGGGCGGACTGTTCGTCGAACACCCCGAGGACCCGCCGGAGTATTTCGAGCGCAAACGGACAGCCTGCGAGGACTGCTCGATTCCGGTCGAGGAACTCACCGGTACCGAGGCACGGGAGCGGGAACCGACCCTCTCGGAAGACGTGACGCGGGCGCTGTGGGTGCCTGACGGTGCCGTAGACCCCCATGGGCTCACCGTCGCAACCGCCACATCGGCGCAGAACCACGGGGCGACCATCCAGCCGCACACGAACGTTATGAACCTGTTGGCCGACGAGAACGGCATCAGGTCCGCGGCGCTGATACCCAACGGGATGGACGGCCAGAGCGCGATGCCTGATGTGGATTACGTCATCAACGCCGCCGGCGCGTGGGCCGGACGGGTCGCCGAGCTGGTCGGCCTCGACGTGTCGATGCGACCCTCGAAGGGCGCACTCGCCGTCACCGATGTCGATGCCGGGACGGTCATCAACCGGTGTCGGCCGAAAGACGAGGGGGACATCCTCGTCCCACACGGCGCGAGTGCCGTGCTGGGCGCGACGGACATCCCCGTCGATGACCCGGACGATATCGACGAGGACGGGGCGGAAATCGACAGTTTGTTCGAGGAACTGGAACCGGTGGTGTCAGCCCTGGCAGATGCCAGCCCGCAGGAGACGTTCTGGGGCGTGCGCCCGCTCTATGACCCCGACCCGAGCGGCCCGGACGCCGACCCGGGGGCCGTGACGCGTGGGTTCACTATCATCGACCACGAACGACGGGACGACTTCTGGGGGATGTCGACGGTCGTGGGCGGGAAGTTCACCACCCACCGGCTGATGGCCGAGGCCGTCGCCGACCACGTCTGTGGGAAGTTCGGTATCGACCGGGAGTGCGAGACGGCGACCGAACCCCTCCCCGACGGTGAGGAGATCGGTCCACTTGCGTCGTTTGTCACCGACCCGCCGACGGAGGCGTGGGGGAGTCGGTGACAAACGACGCCAGCGGGGAGCTACACCCCAATAGTTCATGAACAACCATGATAATATTTACATAGGTTCGTACTGCTGTTAGTCATCGCGCGTGCGGGGATGACTTCCGACACGGTGGCGACACGTTCTCCCCCCGCCCGGTAACCAGTGGTAAAGCTTGAAGAGAGCGACGGCCGACAGTTTTGCTATGCCGTTTGCTGACAATGACGGGGTCCAATTGGCGTACGAGCGCGAGGGTGCGACAGCCGCCGGAACCGTGGTGTTCGTCTGTGGACTCGGGTACGGGACGTGGATGTGGAACTGGCAACGCGACGGGCTCGCCGAGGAATACGACGTGATTCTGTGGGACAACCGCGGGTCGGGTGATTCTGACGAACCGGCGGGCCCGTATACGGTTCCGGAGATGTCGTCGGACCTCGATGCCGTGTTGGCGGATGCAGGTGTCAAGTCGGCCCACGTCGTCGGTGCGAGCATGGGTGGGATGATTGCCCAGCAGTACGCGTTGGATTACGACCGGGCGGAGACGGTGAGTCTCCTCTGTACGACCCCCGGTGGGCCCGAGGAGGTGCCGATTCCCGACGAGACGGTTGCGCGGATGTTCGGCGTCCCGGAGGGGTACGACCGGCGCGAGGCAATCCGGTACAAAATGAAACCGGCCCTGACCGACGAGTTCCGGGCGGACCACGAGGACGTAGTCGAGCGAATCGTCGACTGGCGTCTCGAGAGCGACGCGTCGGACCAGGCCCGGCAGTGGCAGGCAGCGGCCGTCGACGCGTTCGATGTCAGCGACCGACTCGAGGAAATAACGATTCCCACACTCGTCCTGCACGGGGAGCGCGACCGGGTGGTCCCGTACGGGAACAGCGACTTGCTCGTGGCGGGCATTCCGACGGCCACGCGCCAGTCCTTTGATCAGGGCGGCTCACACCTGTTTTTCGCCGAACGGGGCCCCGATGTAACCGAGGCAATCCAGGAGTTCCTGGCGAGCAACTGAACCGACGGGGCATGCGTGTTCGAACGTGGGACAAACTTATTACCGCCGGTAAGTGAATAACGGTGAAAGAGGCCGGTTGGACAATGATAGATATCTCCATGGAAATGGAACAACAGGATTGTCCGTTTATCGATACCACGGCAGACTACGGGGTGTCGTTTTCGACGTTCCAGTGGGAGTTCGACGAGTCCACCCGGGAACTCGAGACACGGATGGTCGTGCAGGCAGACGAGCGCGCCGCCCTTGATAACGGACTGCGGGCACTCAAAGACCACGGCAACATGCACGAGTATCGCTTGCTCAAACGCTGGGACGACATCGCTCACATCCGGACGACGATCAACGAGACGGACGCGATGCAGACGATTCGGACCAACGACGGCTACATCACGGGGCCGTTCTACGTTGAGGCCGGCTCCGAACTGTGGCACGTCGGTTTCGACTCCGAGGAGTGTGCCGACCGGACGCTATCGGAGCTGGACCGGAACAACGAGTACGCCGTCCTCACAAGGGAGCAAAGCAGCATGCCTGACCTCCAGGAGCTGGTGTTGAATGCAAACCCCGCGATGCATCTCATCGAGGGTGGCCGGGAACTCTCCGAGGTCGAACGCGAGACGCTCGAAGCCGCAGTCGAGGGTGGCTACTTCGAATCCCCCCGCGAAACGACGCTGGGGGCCCTTGCTGAGGAGTTCGACATCTCGAAACCCGCCGTCTCGAAGAACCTGCGGCGCGGCCAGCAGAAGATCGCTGGCCGGATGGTCGATGTCCTCAATGACATCGACCGCGCCTGATTTAAATGGGTGTGAATTTCCATTGTAATCCCGATGAGCGAAAATTCCGGATAAGGGCGTACCCCGGTACTGCACCGTGTTAACGTTCACCAGTAAACCAAGCTTAACATATTAACCTAGCAGTTTATCATTATCTTCTCGGTAAAATTCAGTCGTCATGGATTCGAATGACATCACTCGGAGACGTGTGATTAGCACACTGGGTGCGGCCGGCGCGGTCGGTCTCGCTGGCTGTGGCGGTGGTGGAGATGGAACGACTACGAACGGCGGAAGCGGTCCGGATTCGGTTCGCATCGGTATGGTGCAGCCGCTGTCCGGTTCGCTGCAGGCCTACGGGAATATCGCGATGCGTGGGTTCTACACATATTTCGGTTACCGTGGCGCGGACATCCCCGGCGAGATTTCGGAGGGGACGGAGTCCTTCGATGTCGACGGGACGACCTACGAGGTCGAAGTCCGGGACACTGGCGGTGACCAGACCGAGGCACAGAACGCAACCTCGGACATGGCCGATGATGTGACGGCTCTGGCCGGTGGGACCAGTTCCGCATCGGCAACCGCAATCGCGAGCAACGTCGCCAACCAGCAGGGTATTCCGTACATGGCTGGGCCGGCGGCCTCAACCTCGATTACTGCAAGTAGCGACACGTGTTCACAGGCAGTCTTCCGCGCGAGCGAGACTGTCGCGATGGACGCACAGAGCGGTGGGAAGTATGTTGCTGAGGAGACGGACATCTCTAGCGTGTACATCTACTATGCCGACTACTCCTTTGGCCAGTCCGTCCGCGACAACTACAAGCGTGTGCTGGAGGCCAACGGCGTCACGATCGCAGGCGAGCAGCCGCTGCCCCAGGGTTACTCCTCGGACTGGCCCGCCCAGTTCGACCAAGCGACCAGCGCCGGGGTCGACGCGGTCATCGGCGGTTTCACCGTCGCAACGCTGCCCGCGATGCTTGGGACATTCCTCGCTAACGACTACGACTTCCGCTTTGCAGGCGGCCTGGGAACGCGCCTGTCGGCGGGTGCACTCGGGGCGACCCTCAGCGGGTCGCTGGACGAGGTTACAGCGGAGTCCATCCGGCAGAGTGGACTCGGTCCGCTCACGACCCGGTACCACTGGAACCAGTACGACAACGATGTCAACACCGAGGCAAACCAGGTCCACCGCGACAACTACGGCACGAACGCGGACCTGTTCACCTCCGGGATGTTCACGGCGGCCTCCTCCATCGTACAAGCGGTCGAGTCCTCGGGCTCGGGCCAGCCTGCCGACATCGTCAACGCGCTGAACGGCATGTCGGTCACTGACACGATGAAGGGCGAAGGCGGCTACGAGTTCCAGGAGTACAACAATCAGGCCCGCTCGGCGATGAGCGTCGTCGACTTGGTGCCGACCGAGAACAACGAGTTCTGGGACGCGCCGGTTCAGCCGAGCGCGCCCCTACAAACCTACAGTATGGGCGAGACGACGCTCACCGAGGAGAACACGGACTGCAGCCTGAACTAAAATGCTACGGACGGAAGGGCTCACGAAACGATTCGGCGGCATTGTCGCGACTGACAATGTCGACTTCGAACTGGAGTCAGATGAGCTGTGCTCGCTCATCGGGCCTAACGGTGCGGGGAAGACCACGTTCTTTAATCTGCTGACGGGGGCCTTAGAGCCGACAGAGGGAACTGTCGAGTTTGAGGGCGACGATATCACAGACGCCGAACCCGAAGAGACAGCGTCCCTCGGCATTCACCGTTCGTTCCAGATTACGAATATTTTCCCCACCTCCACCGTTCTCGAGAACATCCGGATTGCTGCCCAAGCAAAAAGCACGAAGTCGCTGCACCTCTGGCGGAACTTCCAGGCGTACGACGAGTTCCAGGAGGAGGCATACCGGATTCTCGAGCGGGTGGGACTCGACGACCGCGCGAGCGAGTTCGCACAGAGTCTCAGCCACGGTGAGAAGCGGAAACTCGAAGTCGGCATTGCACTGGCTGGCGACCCCGACGTACTGTTGCTCGACGAACCGAACGCGGGCGTCTCCTCGGAGAGTGTCGGTGAAATCATCGACCTCATCGAGGATGTCAGCCAGGACCACGCGGTCCTGCTCGTCGAGCACAACATGGACATCGTCATGACAGTCAGTGACCGTATCGTCGTGTTAAACCAAGGTTCGGTCATCGCGGATGGCCCGCCTGAGGACATCCAGGACGACCCGAAAGTCCAAGAAGCGTACCTCGGTGGCTACGAAGAGGGCCAGCTGAGCACGGACCAGGAGACAACGAGCGAGGAGGGTATCGTATGAGTATACTGGAAGTCGAGGATGTCCACACCTACTACGGTGAGAGCCACATCCTCGAAGGGATTTCGCTGGAAATCGAGGAGGGCGAAGTCGTTGCACTCCTCGGTCGGAACGGCGTTGGCAAGACGACGACGATGCGGACGGTTCTGCAGTTGACACCGCCACGCAAAGGGAGCGTGCGGTTCAAAGGCAAAGAGCTAGTGGGCAAGCGGACCAACGAAGTGGCCGACCTCGGCCTCGGGTGGATTCCCGAGGACCGACGGATGTTCTCGAACCTCAGCGTCGAGGAAAACATCAGGGCTGCTGTCCCGACGGAAGCGGATATGGGGACCGCATTCGAGGCCGCGTTCGACACGTTCCCGATTCTCGAGGAACGGCGTGACCAGGAGGCCGGCACCCTCTCCGGTGGCCAACAGCAGATGCTGGCCATCGCGCGCGGTCTCGTGGGCGAGAACGACATGTTGCTCGTCGACGAGCCAAGCGAGGGCCTGGCCCCACAGATCGTCAAGGATGTCGGTGAAGCGCTGCAGAAAGTCTCACAGCGCGTCCCAATGTTGCTGGTCGAACAGAATCTGGGGATGGCACTGGACCTTGCAGACCGGTTCTACGTGCTCGACCACGGACAGATCGTCGACGAGGGTGACGCAAGCGACGTGTCGTCCGAAGACGAGCGGCTCAGGAGACACCTCTCAGCATGACAGGTATGGAACCAATCGTGCTCCAGTCGGTGGTTGGCCCGCTCCTTGAGGTCTTCATCAAAGGGCTGGGGACGGCCGGCATCTACGTGATGATCGCTGCGGGTCTCTCGCTCATCTTCGGTCTGATGGGCGTGTTGAACTTCGCACACGGTGCGTTGACCACGTACGGTGCGTACGTTGGCGCGATTTTGCTGGTGTTCCTCTGGGGTGCGAACCCGAGCGGGGGCATCGTGTTCGTCGGGCTGATCGTCGTCTCGTTGCTCGTCTTCGTCCTGTTGTCACTCATCGGGGCGCTGTTTGAGTACAGCCTGATTCGACGGCTCTACGAGCGCCCGCCGATCGACCAGATTCTGCTAACCTTCGGGGTCGCGCTGACGCTCGACGAGTTCCTCAGAGTGTTGCTCAATGATATTCTGAACCCCTACGTCGAGTCAGACCTCGACCCGAACAGCAACGCCTTCTACTCGGAGATGAACGGCGGCCAGTTCACACCGGAACTGCTCTCCCGTGGCTCCGGTCTCGAGATTGCCGGCGAATCGATTCGTTGGGTGTATGTCTTCGAGTTCGTCGTCGGCGCAATCGTGGTCGCCGCGGTGTGGCTGTTCCTAACCCGGACACGATACGGGCTGTTCATCCGAGCAGGCAGTGAGGACAGCGAGATGGCCGAAGCGCTCGGCATCGATGTCCGGCAGGTGTTTACGCTCGTGTTCGGTATCGGTATCGGTATCGCGGGCGTTTCGGGCATCTTTCTTATCTGGGACCCCGGCTTTATTCTCGACATCACCCTTGGCGGGCAAGCGCTACTCCCGGCTTTCATTGTGGTTGTCGTGGGTGGGCTTGGCACGTTCAAGGGAACTGTCGTGGCGGCGTTCGTCGCCGGCTTTTTCAACCAGTTCGGGAATTTCCTCTTTAGCAACCAGGTGTCACTGGCAGGGGTCAACTTCGGGAACTTCCCACAGTTGCCCGGGATGCTCATCTTCATCCTGCTGGTCGCAGTGTTGATCTTCCAGCCGACTGGCTTCTACGGCGAGGAGGAGGTGGGTGGCCATTAGCTCCGCTGTCGGCGACGCCACCTCGTCACTCGGTGAGGCCATCCCGGACTGGATCAAGACGTACACCCGTGACCACACGGCGCACATAGTAGTGGTCGGGGTGTTCCTGATCTATCCGGGTATCTACCACTACATCGCACAACCCGACAAGACGACAATCGCGAAACTGCTGTTCCCGTCGATGACGACGATGGTCGCGCTGTTCTGTGTTGGCTTGTTCGCGATGTCTTTCGACTTCATCAGCGGCTACACCGGCTACCTGTCCTTTGGGCACTCGATGTTCTTCGGGATGGGTGCGTTCGTCATCATCGGTGTAAAAAAGCAGATGTTCGGAGGCATCCCAGTCCTGGGATGGATTCCACAGGACCTGCCGTTCATGATGATTCTGCTCATCACCGCCATCCTGGCGGCTGCCCTCGCACTGGTGATGGGTGCGGTGTCGTTCCGGTTGACAGGGGTGTACTTCGCGATGATTACGCTCGGGTTCGCCGAACTGGCGACGCTGCTTGCGGAGGACTTCTTCGGGCAGGACGGCTCGACGGTGCCCGAGTACAACCCGGTCAACGACTCCGGGTTCGTCCTCGAAATCGGCGTGCCATACGTGGACGCGCTGACACTCCCCGTCGGAAAAAACGCTCTTAAAGGCGCACAGGGTATCTTCGCAACGCTCGGCGGTGGGAACCCCAAACAGCCGATTTATGTCGGCGACATCCCCGTCATCGGGCAGATACTGCAGGTGCTTGACTTCGTTCCGGTCCTGAACGGATTCATCGTCGCGAACCCGCAGTTGACGGGCACAGACCTCGCGTTCTACCTCGTCGGTGGCACGGTGCTTGTGTGTTATTTCATTATGCAGCGTATCATCCACTCACCGTTCGGGCGCGTGATGATTGCCATCCGTGAGAACGAGGAGCGCGCGGAGGCCATCGGGTACAACACCTTCATCTACAAGATGGGGGCCTTCGCCATCAGCGCCTTCTTCGGTTCCGTCGCGGGCAGCCTCTACATTGCCTACGAGCGTATCGGAGTACCCCAGACCGAGTTCGGCGTCATCAGCCGTGCCGGTGAAGCGCTGCTTGCCACCATCATCGGTGGCATCGGGACCCTCGCAGGACCTTTCTTCGGGTATTTATTCGACAAGAACCTGCGGGAGTTCTTCGGTGAAATCGGCAGCAACGGCTTCGAGGCGTATCTCGCGGCCAACTTCCCGGGCATCCTCAACACGCAACTCCCCGGAACGAGCGTCCAAGAGATAATCAGCATCTGGGTCAGCGGTAACGGTGGGTTCTACATCGGTATCGTGTTCGTGTTTTTCATTCTGTTCATCCCGGGCGGCCTGCTCGGGACGCTCAGGCTGGCCCTGGGCGGGAAAGTCGCCAAGACCTTCCCGGACTGGGTCAGCAACCGCATCGACGGTCTGAAGACACGCATCAACGGCTAACACAACCGTTCGACCCTCGCAGTTCATCTTTTTGTGTCACGGGGTAGCTCCGGCTGTCTGTCCCGATACGGTTTTGGCAAACCTAAAACTAAAGCGTGTCGAGCATCGACGGGGTAGTAATGGCAGCCACAATCGACACAAGCGAGGACGAAACAGCACAGACAGCGGCCGAG
Source organism: uncultured Halobacteriales archaeon (assembly GCA_964581735.1). GTDB lineage: Archaea > Halobacteriota > Halobacteria > Halobacteriales > Haloarculaceae > Salinibaculum. Next base: position 20,645 of record CAZOQK010000002.1, read on the forward strand.
TACACGTTCGACGACCTGAGTGTCGTGATGGGAACGTACAACGAGGAGGAGGCGATCGGCACCGTCCTCGAAGACATCGAGACGGTCACGGACGGCCGGGCCGAGGTGGTCTGTGTCGACGGCTCCAGCGACCGGACGCCCGAAATCGCACGCGAACGCGGCGCGACGGTCATCGAGCAAGAGCCACAGGGCTACGGCGTCGCAGTCAATGAGGCACTTCAGTCGGCCACGCGGGATGTCATCGTCACGACCGACTGTGACGACACCTACCCGATGGAACGGCTCGGTGGCTTCCTCGAGTTGGTCAACGACGGGTACGACGTGGTCAGCGGCGACCGCCTCTACTACGGCGCCGACGCAATGCCCTTTTTGAACCGGCTCGGTAACAGCGCCTTCGCGTATCTGGCGTCGGCGCTGATGGGCGAGCGCGTCCACGACACGACGACCGGTATGCGGGCCTACCGGAGCGAGGTCATCGAGAAAATCGAGTGGACCGAAAACACCGGCCTCTCCGCGGAGTTGCTGATCCGACCGCTGATGCGCGGGTACGAGGTTCGCGAAGAGCCCATCGACTACCGGGAACGCAAAGGCGAGACGAAACTGGACCCGTTCCAGGGCGGCGCCGAAATCGCGAAATCCATCCTCATGGTCTGTCTCGAAGAGCGGCTCCGATAGCTACTCCGGCGGACCGTGCTGGTAGCTGTCGGTTCCACCGGGGTACCCCTGTGGGTTCTCCAACTCCAGGAGCTCCGCGCCCGTCGGTGAGGCATACAGCGCGTAGAGGAGTTCGTTGATGACATAAAAGCGGAGTCGGCCGAGGTCACCACCGTCGGGGTCGGGGTCGGCCGCGGCCGCGCCCATCGCCTTCAGCGCCGTCTGCTGGCGCTGCGTTGGGAGGTCAAGATACGGCGTGTCGTACCACTCCTTTGCGTAGGTGTCGACATACCGGACGCCGGCTGCGATGCCAGCCATGCGCTCGGGTTCGTCCTGTACCTGCCCGACGACGTACGTCTCGACGAACGTCGGGACGTTGCTTACGGCCGAGGGATAGATGGCCTCGGCGATGGCTTCAAGCAGTCTCCTGTCGTGGTCGGTCACCTGTGCTGTCCGTTCGTCGGGCGCGTCACCGAGCGAGTCCCACGTGAGTGTGGCCGCTCCGACACCGGCACCGACGGTTCCAAGCGCCGCGAGTGCGTCGCGGCGGCTGAGTTCGTACTTTGTCATGCTGTTGCTCCACTGAGAGTGACGTTCATATCGACGCCGTCGCGATGGTGTCCCGGGACGTATGCGGCCTCGCCGTCACAGCGGCTGGGCGCACGGCACACTTCAAGCGTCGGCGTCAGCGCTCGGTAGCCGCCTCGCGTCCGGTCGACGGGTACCGTGACGACGTACTCGAACCCGCCCAGGCCGCCGTAGTCGACGAACCCGACCAGTTTGAGCGGCTCGTCGCCGAGCCTTGTGACGCTCAGGTTCCGGGTGAACTGTGGCGACTGCACCGTTGCCCTGTCGTCAGCGACAGTCACGGTGATGTCGAGTTCCTCCGCCGACGCGTTTGCAGCAGTGCTCTGTCCGTTCTCACCGAAGCTTCCCCGGACCTGGATGGTTTCGGTGAGTCGGGGAACGCCAAGCGAAATGTTTGCTGTGACGCTCGGGCCGCCGACGGCTCGGACCTGCTGGAGGCGTGGCGTCACTGACTGGAGGGTGTACGGAATCCACTCACCGTGGTAGACGTAGCGGTAGTACGTTCGGTTCGGGAACGCATCGACGACGGCGAAAGGCCTGTTTTCAAGGGCGTAGACGGCGTCACCGTCGAATCCTGGGTCGTTGCGCAGCGGCTGGAATGGGTGATTGAGCCACTCGCCATATGGGTCCGGCAGGAAAACGACTGCCTCCTCGAAGTCCTGTTCCTCGAAAGGTTCGTAGGCCGTCTCGTACTGTTCGGTCACCCGAAAATTGTCGGTAAGCGGTGCGCCGAGCGCGCCAGCGGTGACGCCAGTGGCGACGAGCATGCAGGCAACGACCACTGCAAGCCCACCCGCACGGAGACGGCGGCTGTCGAGTCCGGCCAGTGTGGAACGAAGCGTCCGCCCCAGAGCCCTGGCCCCAACAGCACCGAACGCCACCGTTGGTAACAGGAGGCCGACATGGTAGTACGGCCCCAAAAAGGAGATGAGGCCGTCGGTGGTATCGGAGAGGTCGCCGAGGACGTTCAGCGTCCCCCAGAAGTAGAGGTTGCCAAGCGCGATGGTGAGGGCGATGCCGGCAAGGACGAGAACACGTGGATGCGGCCGACGGCGCGCGCGCCTGATGACGACGCCGAGACCCCCGAGCGCGAGCAGGCTGCCCAGCGGGCCACCGACCGCCCAGCGGGTCGCGTAGGTGAGCAGGTTCCGTGCGTTGGCTTCCAGGGCGAGGGCGACGGTGTAGTTCCGTTCGTAACCCAGAATCCGGCGATGGCCGAAGCCGGGGCCGTCCTGTGGGGCAAACACCTGGTAGGGGAACACGAGCGGGTCACCGGTCATGACCGTGTTGTAGGCAAGTGCGAGGCCGACGCCGCCGAGTCCCAGGAGTGCCGTGGTGGTCTGCCGGACCAGCGGCCGGCGGTTGAGGCCACGCAGCGTCCAGAGTGCGTGTATGATAAACGGCGCGGCAAAGAGGACAGCAGTGTAGGGCCGCGCCCAAAAGGAGATGCCGATCGCACCGCCAGCCAGGGCGGCAAAGCGCACGTCACCGGTCCGATCGGCCCGGAGATAGGCCCAGGCGAACAGCAGGTTCAGGCAGAAAGCGGGCACGTAGGGGAGAAAGACCGACGCCTCGACGACGAACAGCGGCGAGAGCACGAGAAAAAGGGCGGCGACGACGCCGGTCTCGCGGTCGAACACCTCCGCGACGACAGCGTAGGTGAGCGCGACTGCGCCGGCCGCAACGATGGCGAGTGCGAGCCGTGCCGACCCGAGGAGCATGCCAACGGCGAAAACCGCAGCCGTGACCGGTGTGTACTTCGGGTAGAGGCTGTCCCCGTCGACAATGAAAAACCACGGCTGGAAGACATCGGCGACCGACGGATAGAGCCGGAGCTTGCCCTCGAGCAACATTGCAGCCTGCTGGAGGTAGACGGCTTCGTCGTGGTTCGAGGTGTAGTACGGAAAGACGGTCTCACCGACGGTGTAGATGAAGACAGCGGTGAAGACGGCGAGGGCGGCGACGACCCAGCGGGGGCGTCGCCGGGCAGCAGAGAGTCGCTGTAGCGGGCGCATTAATCGAGCGGATACCAGGCGAGTGGGTGTTCGGCGATGATGTCGACGGTGACTGGCTGCCCGTGTTCGAAGGTTTCGGCGTGGTTGTGGAGACAGCGGACGACGCCACCGTCGGTCAGTTCGACCCGGTAAACGAAGCTCGGCCCGTTGTACTGCCGGTGGACGATGTGTCCGTCGGCGGCCGACGCCTCGGCCGGTGTCCCTTCGAGGTCGTCGGGGCGGAGCAACACGTCGATTTGCGCGCCGTCGTAGTCACGTAGCGGGCCACGTATCTGCGCTGCCGTGAGCGTCCCAAGGGGCGTCTCGACGATGTCGCCGCGGACCCGGCCGGTGACGAAACTCGCCCGGCCGAGGAAGTCCGCGACGAACTTCGATTCGGGGTTCTCGAAGACGACTTCGGGCTTGCCGACCTGTTCGAGATGGCCGTTGTTGATAATCGCCACGCGGTCGCTGATCGACAGCGCCTCTTCCTGGTCGTGTGTCACGGACACCGCGGTCACGCCGGCTTCTTTCAGGATGCGACGGACTTCCTCGCGCATCTCGACGCGTAACCGTACGTCCAGATTCGAGAACGGCTCGTCGAGCAGGAGGACATCGGGTTCGGGGGCGAGCGAGCGCGCAAGCGCGACCCGCTGTTGTTGCCCGCCCGAGAGCTGGCTGGGCATCTTCTCCCGGTGGGCTTTCAAGCCAACCAACTCGAGCAGTTCGTCGACGCGGCGCTCCCGGTCGGCTGTCTCCCAGTCTGCGATGCCAAAGGCGATGTTCTCCGCGACATCAAGGTGTGGGAACAGCGCGAAGTTCTGGAAGACGAGGCCGACATCGCGGTTCTCCGGGGCGAGGAAGGCGCCGTCGCCTGCGACGGTCTCGCCGGCGATGGAGAGTGTCCCCTCGGTCGGTCCGGCCAACCCGGCGATGAGCCTGAGCGTGGTCGTTTTGCCACACCCCGAGGGGCCGAGGAAAGTGAGGAGTTCGCCGTCTTCGATGGTCAGCGAGAGGTCTTCGACGGCCGCTTCCGGGCCGAAGCGTTTGGTGACCCCCGAGATTTCGAGGACGGTGTCCGGGTCGGTCTGTGTGCTAGCTGTCGATTCGGTTGCCGAGTCCGAGAGGGTGGTGTCGTTACGTGCCATAGTTGTCCTGTGCGAGGATGACGAGCATCGAGAGCGCCGAGACGCCGACCAGGATGAGCGCCGGAACGGCCGCCTGGCCGTAGTAGGCCGCTTCCTGGACCTGCCAAATGTAGGTGACGATAGTCTCGCCCCCGAGCGGGCGCAAGAGCAGCGTCGCCGGGAGTTCTTTCATTGTGGTCAGGAAGACAAGCGCGCCGCCCGCGATGACTCCCGGGCCGATCTGTGGGAGGACGACCCGCCGAAAGGAGCGCAGTTTCCCGTCACCCATCGACTGCGCCGCCTCAACGTGCTTGGGGTCGACCTGGAGGATGGACGATTCCATCGTCCCGATAGCCTGTGGAATAAAGCGGACGATATACGCGAAAATAAGGAGGAAGACGGTGCCATAGAGGAAACTCGCATAGCGCAGGCCAAAGAAGATGAGCGAGAGCCCGACGACGACACCCGGCATCGCGTAGCCGATGTAGCTGGCTCGCTCGGGCAGCGAACCCAGGCGGGAGTCACTGCGCGCCGAGAAGTACGCCAGCGGCAGGCCGATGATGACCGCGCCGATGGCCGCGCCCGCGGCGACGCTGACTGAGTTTGCGGCATAGGACATCTCGAAGGTAAAGCCACCCTGGGCGAAGCCCGGCGACGGCCGTTCGAGCCACATGAACAGGATGCCGATGGGGACTGCGAGACCCAGCGTGGCTATCGCCCCACAGAACAACAGCGCCGGGAGCTTCCAGTAGCCCAGTTCGATGCGACCCGGCCGCGTCGAACCACTGGAGACGTGGGCCCCCTCACGGCTGGCGTTGATGCGTGACTCCCAGACCAGGATGACGACCGTCAACAGGAGAAGCAAGAGCGACAGCAGCGCCGCCCGGCCGAGGAAGAAGTTGTTGTACCAGATGTAAATCTGGCGCGTGAAGACGGTGTAGCGCATAATCTGGGGCGTTCCGAAGTCCGAGAGCGTGTAGAGAGCCGCCAACAGTGACCCGGCGGCGATGCCTGGTTTGATTTGGGGGAGTGTCACGCGGCGAAAGGCCTGCCAGCGGGAGTGGTTCAGCGTGCGGGCGGCCTCGACGACGGTGCCGTCGAAGGAAAGCAACGACGCCCGCGTCGTCAGGTAGACGTACGGGTACGTGTACAGTGTCAACACGAGCGTCGTGCCGACCAGGCCGTAGATCTCGGGGAGTTCCTGAATCCCGTAGGGCGCAAGCGCACCTTGGAGGACCCCCCGTGGGCCAAACGCCGAGACGAACGCAAACGCACCGATATAGCTCGGGATGACGAGCGGGAGCGCAGCGACGACCGTCCAGAACCGCCGGAAGGGCAGGTCCGTCTGGACGGTCAGGATGGCAAGCGGGACGCCGATGAGGATACAGCAGGCGGTGACGGCCCCGGTCAACACGAGTGAGTTGAGGATGATGCCGGCCGTCTCGGCACTGAAGACCATCGAGATGGCCCGGGACCGGCCGACGGTTTCCAGTTCGAGCAGGAGCCAGACAACCGGGGAGAGAAGCGCCAGCGCGACACCCGTCGACAGAGCGGCAAGCAAGGAGGGCCGCGTAGGCAACCGCTCACGGAGCGCTGCCGAGAGCGCCTGGCGCCGCGATTTCCGGGGTGATTGTGTGGAACTGTCCATCCGTTTGTACGGCGGTTGTCCCCCCGGCGATTAGAGGACTCCGGTTTCGTCGAGCAGGTCGAGCGTCGGTCCGGTGTCTGACAGCTCCGAGAGGTCGATGTCCGGCGGGTTCAGTTCGTCGACGGTCGGCAGGCCGCCAACCGGTTTCACGCCGGGCACCGTCGGGTAGGCGAACGTTCGCGTCGCGAAGAACTCCTGGGCCTCCGCCGAGAGCAGGTGGCGAATGAACGTCGTCGCCAGTTCCTTGTTCTGGGTGCCTTTGATTATCTCTGCACCGGAGACGTTGATGAGCGCGCCGGCGTCGCCGCTGGTGAAAGACAGCGCCAGCGGGGCGTTCGGTCGCTGGGTCCGCACCCGCAGGGCGTAGTAGTGGTTGGCGAAGCCGGAGACGATTTCGCCGCTGGCCACCTGATTTGAAATACGGAACTCGTCGGGGAACTTGGTGATACCGGCGGCCTGCATGTCGTTGAGCCACTGGCGGGTCGTGTCCTCGCCCTGGATGAGCCGCATCGCCGTGATAAAGGACTGGAAAGCCCCATAGGTCGATGCCCAGCCCATGTTGTCCTGGAACGCCGACACCTCCGGGAACTCCTGAACGGTGTCCGGGATGTCACTCTCCGAGAGCTGGTTCGTGTTGTACGGAATCGCCCGGGCACGGCCGGCGATGCCGACCCACTCGCCGGTCGTGAACTCCGGCGGGACCTTGTCGGTCACCTTGGAGGGCAGCGACTCTGTCGCGCCGGCGCTGGCGATGTTGCCCAGCGACCCGGCATCGACGGCGATGAACACGTCGGCCTGGCTCGCGCCGGCCTCGACCTCCTCGGTGATGCGGTTCGAGAGCTGACTGGAGGAGTCGAGCGTCTGATTGTACGAGAAGCCCGAATAGATCTGTGAGAACAGCTCGATGAGGTCCAGATACAGCCCCCCTTCGCCGCCGCCAAGGTAGAAGTTCAGCTCGCCTTCGAGGTCCGGCATCTCCGTGATGGAGGTGCCGCCGGGCTGGCCCCGCGAGGAGACCAGCGGCCCGGACCCTCGGAAGTTGGCGATGTTGACGTTCATGTTCTGGCCGTCGCCACCGTCGTCGCCATCGCCGCCAAAGAGGCCGAAACAACCGGCCATGGAGGCTGCACCGACTGTACTCGTCGCGGCTAACACCCTGCGGCGGGACAATCGGCTGTCCGACTCTCCGTGTCGTCGGGAATCGGTCGTCGTGTTGTCTTCCATTGTCATAGTTTAGGTACTCCTAAAACACTTAATCCTTGCTAGTCGTCTCCGGTACTCGCGACGGGTTGCTGTGCCGGGGCCCCCGTCCCGAGTTCGTCCAGACACTCCAGCCAGTCCAGCATGAACTCGCCGACGTAGTTGAGGAACGGCCCGTTCTCGTAGTCCTCGAAGCTGCCATCCGCGAGTTCCTGTGCCATCGCCTTGAAGACGCCGGCGTACGTCGTCGCGTCGGCCCCGGCGTCGTCGATAATCTCCCAGACGTGCTCGTTGAGTTCGAGCCCGTGGACCTCGTTGGTGAGGTCAGAAAAGGTCGAGCGCGGGGCCTTGTTGTGCTCACACAGCGGGTCGCCGTTGTAAATCTGCTTGCCGAGCACGTCACAGGCCCGCTTGAGGAACACGCCCGACCAGATGTCGTCGAAGCGGCCCACGTCCCACTCGT
>CAZOQK010000002.1:28328-34820 GCA_964581735.1 uncultured Halobacteriales archaeon
CGCCGGGACGACCTCGCGGCGGAAGGCGAGGTTCATCGAGCAGACGGTGAGGTAGTTGCTCTCTTTGGCGACGAAATCCTCGCCGAAGTCCTCGGCGCTGGTGCGGGTCTGGGCCTGGCCCTGCAGGTCGCCGTCCATGAGGATGCGGACGGCATCGAGGTCCGGAACGTTGGTCCAGAGGCCCTGGGAGGCGACCACGTCGTCGACTTCGACGGGTTCGGTCTCGACATCTTCATCCATCGCGGCGTAGGGGTAGCCACGCGGGTAGAGCCCGTGTTCGTCCTCGTTCTGGTAGAGGACGTTCACCCACTGCTCGTCCGAGGAGACGCCCGTGACCTCGCCCTCGTACTGGAGGTTGTTGAGGTGGCGGCCGAAGAAGTCGAACTCGTCGTGGGGCAGCGTGTCGTCGTCGATGAAGACGCCGTACTCGAAGCCACTGGCCCACATGTACAGCAGGCCAAAGGAAGTCTGTGCGTGACTCGCCTCGGGAATGAGGTGGTTGTACTCGCCGACACCCTGGCGGTCGAACCACGCTTTACGGCCAGTGTCGTCGTACACCTCGCCCGAAACGCCCTCATCGTCCAACATCGTCTGCATCCCCCCTGTGTCACAGAAGTCTTCGGTGACGAGAACGACGTGTACCCTGTCCAAGTCGAACCCATGCTTGCGCGCGTTGTCGAAGTACGCCCGCATACACTCGTACTCCCGAATCGTGGGAACGATTACGCAGATGTCGCCCGTTGCCTCTGATTTAGGGTTGCCTAACATCCTTATCGACTTTTCTTTAGGCCGCCCTAAAGAGTCTGTCGTTCTCGGTAGGGCTTCCTGCGGTGGCGACATCCGGATTGCCCCACCGTAACGCACAGGGAGTGGGGCGACGACGCCACAGTATGGACGTTGCAATCATCGCGGCGGCAGTGACCGACTTCGGGGAGCGTGAGGCCTGGATACGTGACCTGACAGCGGAGGCGGCGACTGCCTGTCTCTCCGACGCCCCCGTCGGCCGTGACGCTGTCGAGCACTGCTACGTGTCGAACATGGCGGGCGGAGAACTCGAAGGACAGACGGGCGTAATGAACGCGCTGGCTCACGACATCGGAATCCGTCCGGCATACGCCGAGCGGGTCGACCAGACTTCGGCCTCCGGTGCGGCGGGGGTCTTCGAGGCCTGGCAATCTGTCGCGTCGGGGGCCAGCGAAATGACGCTGCTGGTCGGCGCCGAGAAGATGACCCACCGCGACACCGCCGAAACGTCGGACATCGTCGCCTCGGTGACCCACCCGGTGGAGTACAAACACGGCGTGACACTGCCCGCTTTCGGCGCTATGGCTGCACGGCTGTACATGCACGAGTACGACGCCCCCCGCGAGAGTCTGGCCCGCGTCGCAGTCAAAAACCACAAGCACGCACTCGACAACCCCCACGCACAGTTTCACAAATCCATCGATGTCGACACCGTCCTGTCGAGTCCGATGGTCAACGACCCGCTTCGCCTCTACGACTACTGCCCGGTTACCGATGGGAGTGCGGCGCTGCTGTTTTGCCCGGCCTCGGTCGCCGGAGAGTACACCGACGAGTACGTTCGCGTGGCTGGCGTCGCGGGCGCGACGGACACCCATGTCGTTCACGAGCGTGCGGACCCGCTGGCCCTGTCCGCTGTCGGCGAGAGCGGGCGGCAAGCGCTCGAAATGGCCGACTGGGGGGTTGAGGACCTGGACGTGGCGGAACTGCACGACATGGTGAGCGTGCTCGAACCGCTGCAGTTGGAGGCGCTGGGTATCGCAGAGCGCGGCGAGGGCTGGCGACTCGTCGACGACGGCACCACCACCTGTGACGGGTCACTTCCGGTGAACACCTCGGGCGGCCTGAAGGCCCGTGGGCACCCGCTGGGTGCGACGGGGGTCGCACAGGTGGCCGAACTCTACTGGCAACTCACCGGCCAGGCCGACGCCAGACAGGTCAAGGCCGACCGCGGGCTGGTGTGTAACGTCGGTGGCTTCGGCAACTGTGTGGTCACATCGCTGCTGGAGGTGGCCGGATGAGCAACAGCGACGAGCGCGGGCAATTGCTCGCTCACCGATGCCCGGACGGGCATGCGACCTGTCCCGGACACACAGTCTGTCCGGAGTGTGGTGCCGACCAGACCGAAACTGTGGAGTTGCACGACCGGACGGCCGAAGTCATCACTTGGACGGAGAGTGTCGCGACACCCTCGGGGGTGCGGGCACCGAACACCCTCGCCATCGTCTCGTTTTCCCTCGAAGGAACCACGGTGCAGGTGCTCGGACAGACGACCGGCGATGTCGAAATCGGTGAGACGGTCCGACCGGTCCAGGTCAAGCAACTACGGGACCCGTCGGCGAGTATGAGAGCGAGAGAGAGTCAGGAGTGGTCGGGACACCGGTTCGAACCACTCGACTAACGCTCAGTCCGCTGCGAGCGCTTCCGCCGAGCAGTCAGCGATCTCCCCGCTGAGCAGTGCCTGCAATCCGTCCTCGACCGTTTTGACACCGGCGCCGTCGCCGTGTGGGTACACCGCTGCGACACCGCTTTGATCGTAGATACCGAGACAGAACGCCGGCATCACGAGCCAGTCGGTGTGTTCACCCTTCGAGGGGGAGAAACACTCCCGCGTCTGGAAAAACGGCGTGAGGCGAACCCCCTCGGTGTCCGCCCACGACATAAAAGAGAGATACGTATCCTGCAACTCGTCGTTACAGCCGTCGATAGGCGTCCGCTTGACCCACTCGGCTCTCCGCACCTCGCTGATGTCCCCCCGTCCTTCGAGTTCCGTTAGCCGCTCGTAGACCGTATCCGCACGGTCTTCGGCGGGTGGTGGGAGCTCACTCCGTTCGTACAGCGCGACCTCCAGAGACCCCACAGGTTTGTTACTGTCCATGAATGGCTTCGCTTGACCATTCACTCCCACAGTAATAAAACGTTTTTATCAGATAACAAATTTGGATGAGATACCACGGCTGCCGTGTGAGCGGGTACCGGTATTTACCTCCGTTGTAGGTCACAGGACAGAGTTTTCGATAGTGCCGGTTCCCGTTCAGAGTAGTTCAGACGTTGTCTCTGTTACCATCGTGTGAAGAACCATCGCCGATATCGTCTTTCAGCGACTGGAGTTCGGCATCGACATCGATATCGACGCCGCCGGGGCTGGCGGCCTGCTCGGTGCCAGTGGGGTTTGCTTCGAGGCGAGCCTCGATGTCGGACTGGAGGTCACGGACCTCTTCCAGCAGGTCCCGGGCCTCGCCGTTCGTATCAGACCCCTCCAGGGCCGAACCGAGGTCGGTCAGGGCATCGTCGAGCCGTGAGAGCGTTGCACGGCCCAAGTCCGTCGCCCGCGCTCTGGCGGACGTGTCTTCGGTGTCCTCGCGGCCTTCCGCGAGTCGCAGTGCGCGCTGGACGAGACGCAGCGCGCGGACGTTCGTCTCGAGGACGAGGATGACTGCCGGGATAGTGACCTCGCTGGTAAACTCCGCCAGCCGGCGCGGCGTCGGTAACCGGGGCGGTCCGCGCGCCGACTCCAGTTCCGTCTGTAACTCCTCGACGACGGTCCGCAGTTCACCGACCAGCTCCGAAAGCTCCGAGTCCTCGCTGCTCATACGTTCGGTACGGAACGCAGACACTAAAATTCGGCAGTGCAGACGCTCTTAGGCCAACCAAAACCCTTTTATTTTTAGGGGAGCCTAACTCCAGTAGATGACTCACACAGACGAAATTCGGACCGTCGAGGAAGGCGAGCCAGCACCCGGCTCCGAGTCAACGGCCACGACAGTGACCGTACACGAACCATCACCGGGCCGGACAGTGTTCACGGAGAACGGAAACGCCGACGGCTGGATTGCGACCGACGTGACCGTCGAACTCAGCCGATAACGCCGTCTACTTCATCGCGCCGTCGAACACGAGCGTATCGTCTTCAAGATAGTGCTCGATGTGGTGGGCGTCTTCTTCTGTCTCGACCAGAATCTCACGGAGAACCTGTGCGGACGCGTGGTCGCCGAGGTTCTCCGCGAGTTCGATGTGGTCGCGCATGCTCTCGATGATTTCGCCGTACAGTTCAATGTCGTTGGTGAGCGACGTGCGGATGTCATAGACATCCTGGTTTTCGGCCTCGATTGTGGCGTGGTCCTGGAGATTGCCCATACTGGAAACTGGTGTCCCGCCGAGTGCCTGTGCGCGCTCTGCTAGTTCGTCGGCGGCTTCCTCTACGTTCTCCGCGGCTTCACCGAGGAAAACGTGGAGGTCACGAAACTCTGCGCCCTCGACGTTCCAGTGGTGCTTTTTCAGCTGGTGGTAGAGGACGTACGCGTCCGCGAGGTCCGTGTTGAGGGCCTCAATAATCTGTTCCGCTCGGTCGGCTTCCAGCCGCAGCGCCGCGCTCTCCTCGACTGTCCCGAACTCCTGCTGAACGGTCTTTTGTGTACTCATCACGTCCGTGTATACGCGCTGTCTTCATATAAAGCCTGGCATACAGGAAAGAAATTTTTTGGATAGCCAAAGACATCCTTGTTTTAGGCAATCCAAAATTTACACCATAAGAAGTCGGTGGTCAGGGGCGCGTGAGCACGAGCGCATCGTCGTCGGCCAGTCGACCCGTATCGCCGGCGAGTCGACGTGCCTGTTCATCGTGGAGCCCCAACAGAGCGTCCAGTTCCGCCCCTGATAGGTCGAGTCTGTCGGCGAACTCCGACCAGACGTGGCTCCGGAGCGCGAGGACGTACACGTCACTGGCACGGTAGAGGAGTGGGTCGAGGTGAAACTGGGTTCGCCATTCATAGACGATGCCGTCGACACCTGGCAGGTCGCGGACGCCTTCCTGGTGGTCACGTGCAATCTCGCGCAGTCGATCCGGGCTGACACCGGTGTCGTTCCCGACCGATTCGACGAGGTCAGCATCGAACGCCGCCAACGGTACTCGCGGGTTTGCCATGGCTACGTCTCGATTGGCTATGACAAAAATGCTGGCCGCGTCGGGCCGTTGCCGGAGGCAGTATCTACTTGAGCCGGTCAGGCGAACCACCAGGAGATGGGAACGTTAGCGTCGCTCTTTGCCCCCGAGCGAGTCGCCGTCGTCGGTGCGACAGAGCGCGAGGGGTCGGTGGGGTGTGCCGTCACACGGAACCTCCAGTCGGATTTCGACGGCGAGGTGTTCGCCGTCAATCCCAACGACGACCACGTGCTCGGAGTGCCCTGTCATGATTCCCTGCGTGACCTCGAAGACATCGACGTGGCCGTCGTCGTAGTTCCGCCCGACATCGCCGTGAGCGTGGTCAGGGACGCGGGCGAGTCGGGAGTCGAGAACGTCGTCGTCATCACAGCGGGGTTCTCCGAATCCGGCAGTCAAGGGGCGGCCCGGGAACGCGAACTTGTCGGGCTTGCCAAAGAGTACGACATCAACCTGGTCGGGCCCAACTGCGTGGGGGTGATGTCCACCGGCGTCGGCCTCAACGCCACCTTCGCCCCTCGCAACGCGGACCCTGGCAACATCTCGTTTATGAGCCAGTCGGGCGCGTTCATCACTGCCGTCCTCGACTGGGCCGCCGACAACGCAGTCGGGTTCAGGAACATCGTCTCGCTCGGCAACAAGGCCGTGTTGAACGAGAGTGACTTCATTCGGGAGTGGGGTGACGACCCCGGGACCGACGTGGTACTGGGCTATCTCGAGGACGTGGACGGCGGCCGCGCATTCATCAACGCCGCCCGCGAGGTGAGAACGGACACACCGATTGTCGTCGTCAAATCGGGGCGCACGGACGCCGGGGCGTCGGCGGCGGCATCACACACGGGCGCAATCGCTGGCAGTGACCGCGCCTACGAGGCCGGGTTCGCCCAGGCAGGGGTCATCCGCGTCGACAGTGTCCAGGAACTGTTCGACGCCGCCTCGGTTCTCGCCGACCAGCCCACGCCCGACGGCGAGGAAATCGCCATCGTCACCAACGCCGGCGGGCCGGGCGTGATGACAACCGACGCCGTCGGCGACTCCTCGCTCGCGCTCGCAGAGTTCACCGGCGACACGCTCGACGCGCTGGACGAACGACTGCCAGATGGCGCGAACATCTACAACCCCGTCGATATCATCGGCGACGCGCCGGCCGAACGGTTCGAAGAGACCCTCGACGTGGTTCTCTCCGACCCCAACGTCGGGATGGCAATCGTCCTCGCGTGTCCGACCGCGACGCTTTCCTTCGAGGAACTTGCCGCCGCGACGGTCGACCAGCAGGCGGCCCACGGCCTCCCTGTCGCGGGTGTGCTGATGGGCGGGTCTGCGACCCGGAACGCGGCGGCCACGCTCTCGGATGCCGGTGTCCCCTCGTATTTCGACCCCGCGCGGGCCGTGCGGAGCCTCGAAATCCTCTCCGAATACGGACAGAGCCGCCAGCAGGAGGTCACGGAGCCGACGACGTTCGATGTGGACCGCGAGCGCGCCCGCGCCGTCCTCGACCGGGCGGCCCGGCGCAACCCCAGCAGACTGGGCGT
>CAZOQK010000002.1:34830-38670 GCA_964581735.1 uncultured Halobacteriales archaeon
CCTACGGCATCCCGACGCCCGAGGGCGACGTGGTCGACGACCCCGCAGAAGCGAAGGCCATCGCCGAGGACATCGGCGGCGAGGTGGTGATGAAAATCGTCAGCCCCGATATCCTGCACAAATCCGACATCGGCGGCGTGGAGGTGGGCGTCTCGCCCGACGACGTGTGGGACACCTACGAGGACCTGGTGGCCCGCGCCCGGCAGTACCAGCCCGACGCGACGGTTCTGGGCGTCCAGGTTCAAGAGTTGTTGGACCTCGATTCGGCCACCGAGACCATCGTCGGCGTGACCCGCGACCCGCAGTTCGGGCCGCTGGTGATGTTCGGGCTGGGCGGCATCTTCGTCGAGATCCTGGAGGATACGTCGTTCCGGGTCGCGCCGGTCCCCGAACCGGACGCGGCGTCGATGCTGGATGACATCGAAGCGGCACCGCTGTTGCGGGGCGCGCGGGGCCGCGACCCCGTCGACGAGGCGGGGCTCGTCGAGACGATTCAGCGCATCTCGCAGCTCGTGACCGACTTCCCCGCGATAACGGAACTCGATATCAACCCCATCGTCGCGACGCCGGAGGGGGTCTCGGCGGTGGACCTGCGGCTGACTCTCGATACGGAGGAGCTATGAAAACCATACTCGTCACCTCGACCGAACCGAGTACAGGCAAGACGGCAATCAGCGTCGCGATCGCACGCCTCGCACAGCAGGCGGGCCACGACGTGGGCTATATGAAACCCAAGGGGACGCGGCTTGAGAGCGCCGTCGGCAAGACCCGCGACGAGGACCCGATGCTTGCCCGGGAACTGCTCGGTATCGACGCTGCGATGCACGAACTCGAACCTATCGTCTACTCGCCGACGTTCGTCCAGGAGGCGATCCGTGGGCGCGAACAGCCGGCCGAACTCCGCGAGCGCATCACCGAGAATTTCGGGGCGCTCGCCGCGGGCAAAGACGTGATGATAGTCGAGGGCGGGGGCGAGCTCTGGACGGGCGGCATCGTCGACCTCGACGACGCCGACATCGCCGACTTGCTGGACGCCGAGGTCGTCCTCGTCAGCAATTACCGCGACGGCACGGACTTAGACGACGTGCTCGCCGCGGCCGACACCATCGGCGACAGGCTCGCAGGCGTGCTGTTTAACGCCGTCGACCGACCGAGGTTCGACGGGCTGGCCGACGACGCGATGCCCTTCCTAGACGGGCGCGGTGTTCGGACCCTGGGTGCGCTCGAACGCGACGACGAACTGGCCGGCATCAGCGTCGCCGACCTGGCCCGGAGTGTCGGTGCGACGGTTCTGACGAACGACGCCCCGACCGACCAGCTCGCCGAGCGGTTCAGTGTCGGCGCGATGGGGAGTAATACTGCCCTCGAACAGTTCCGCCGCACCCACAACGCCATCGTCATCACCGGCGGCGACCGCTCGGACATGCAGACGACAGCCCTGGAAGCATCGGGCGTAAAGGCCCTCGTGCTCACCGGCGGCCACCGTCCCTCGAAGGCCGTCGTCGGGAAAGCCGAAACCCGGGGCGTCCCGATACTGCTCGTTCAGTCGGACACCCGCACGACTATCGACCGCGTCGAGCAGACGCTTCGCTCCGGCCGGACTCGGTCGGAGGCTGCTATCGAACGCATGGAGTCACTCGTCGCAGACGCCGTCGACGTTGAGGCGCTCATCGAGTAGCGCGAACAGTTACATTTTTGATAGTCGTCAGACACACTTATTTTCTCCAAGATATAAGTTATATACGGAGCCTTTTGGCTCCGTAGTGTCACACGCAGGGGCCCCCTGCCCCTTCGTTTCCTTGTGTTGCAGAGCGTGTAGGAAAGCGACAGCTGTCGTGAACGGCCGTCACTACGGCAGGACGCTGGTAGGGAGTTCCGCACTGACTTGTTCCGGTACGTCCGTCGGCGGGTCGACAGATATCGGCGGCAGCGTCCGGACGGAACAGCCAGTCATCCGCTCGATGACCGCGGGGTTTGTCCGTTCGGCGAGGCCGTCGCCCTCGTACTCGTTGAGAACGACGCCGTGGACGGGGACATCGCGATTTCGCAAGGCGTCGACCGTGAGGGCGGTGTGGTTGAGCGTTCCCAACCCCGACTTGGGGACCACCAGCGCAGGCACGCCGAGGTCCACGACGAGGTCTATGACCTCCCGGCCGTCGGCCAGTGGTACGCGGAGGCCGCCGACACCCTCGACGACGCCGACCTCAGAGTTCGCCATCGCGTCACGACACCCGTCGAGAATCTCGTCGTAGCGGAGCGTCTCGCCGGTCCGGTCGGCGGCAACGGCAGGGGCGAGCGCTGGCTCCAACCGTTCGAGACAGGTCGCAGCGTCCTCGTCCTCGCAGGCGTCTATGACGAACCGAGCGTCGTCGTCCGGCGGGTAGCCTGTCTGGCAGGGTTTGATAGCCCTGGCATCGACCCCAGCGTCCCGGAGCCAGCCGACGAGCCCCGCGGTCACGACGGTCTTGCCGACGCCGGTGTCGGTGCCGACGACGGCGAAATCCCGGCTCGCCAAGTCGTCGCTCACAGCACGCCCGCCTCCTCGCCCGCGGTCTCGAAGGCGTCGAGACACTGCCGTATCTCCCCGTTCGTGTGGGTCGCCATCGGCGCGACCCGAATCCGGCTCGTGCCCGCCGGAACCGTCGGCGGGCGAATCGCGGGGGCGACGATGCCCTCTCCTTCCAAGCGCTCGCCCAGTTCGAGCGCCGCGTCGCGATCCCCGACCACGACCGGGAGGATATGGGTGTTACCCCACACGTCGTAGCCCATCGCTTCGAGCCCGTCGCGCAACCGTTCGACGTTCGTCCACAGGTCGTCCCGGCGGTCCCCCTCGCGGGCGATTGCGAGCGCCTCCCGGGCGGCGGCCGCGGCCGGTGGGGCCAGGCCCGTCGAGAAGACGAAAGACCGGGCGGCGTTGACGAGATACTCGATGAGCGTTCCGTCGCCAGCGATGTAGCCGCCCTGGCTGGCGAGTGCCTTCGAGAGTGTCCCCAGCTGGATGTCGACGCGGTCGGAGACTCCGGCTCGCTGGACGACGCCGCCACCGGACTCGCCGATGACACCGGTCGCGTGGGCTTCGTCGATCATCAGCCACGCGCCGAAGTCCTCACAGACATCACAGATTGCTTCGACCGGTGCCACGTCCCCGTCCATCGAGAACACGGAGTCGGTGACGACGAGCCACTGTTCGCCGGCGGTGTCTGTCTCCCGCTCGCGGGCGTGCATCTGCTCGCGCAAGTCCTCCGGGTCACAGTGGTCGTAGACGACCGTCTCCGCTCCGGCCTGCCGACAGCCGTCGATGATACTGGCGTGGTTGAGTTCATCCGAGAAGATGACATCGGGATCGAGCGCCGCGATGGTCCCGACGTTGGCGGCGTAGCCCGACGAGAAGACGAGCGCGCGCCGCGTTCTTGCAGTTCGCGAGGTCACGCTCCAGCGCGCGATGGAGCGGCGTATCGCCGGTGATAAGACGGGATGCACCGGCGCCAGTGCCAACGGCCCGCGCTCCCATCTCGGCGGCACGCTGGACGCGCCCGTCCGTCGCGAGCCCCAGGTAGTTGTTCGCCGCGAAGACCACGTTCTCCTCACCAAAGTCGGCACTCCCGGCCTTCGGGTCGTCGCTGAATCTGGTCCGCCCAGCGACCGATTCGGCGGGGTCGAGACTCCGCCGGAGGTTCGCGTCCTCGCGCTCGCGGAGCCGCCCCGCCAGGTCGAAACCGTGGGCCATCGCCTCAGAACCCGGGCATGAGGTCGGCCGGGCCGTAGATGCCGTAATCGCCGACGCGGTTGCGCATCACGCCCGCTTTCATGTAGCCAAGCGCCGGGCCGTTGACGTTCGCC
>CAZOQK010000003.1:0-32212 GCA_964581735.1 uncultured Halobacteriales archaeon
CAGCGTTCGGAGGGCAGTCAGACGGAGCCTGACGACGCCGACACCGAGAAGGGGTACGAACTCGTCGGCGACGTAGCCTACGAGCCGGCCAAGGCGAAGGCAAGCGCCATCACACCGGTTCCCGGCGGCGTCGGGCCGATGACCCGCGCGATGTTGCTGTACAACACTGTGAAGGCGACTGCCCGCCAGGTCGGCGTTGACGTACCGCTCCCGTAAGTTTCCGCCGTCTCGGGAACGCGGGGGTTCCCGTCGCCTCCCCAGCTATCCGGGCACCGTCCACGCCCTCATGGAGAACTGACCGAGCCGACCCTTGACGTGGCACGGACTGCCATCGCCGACATCGCCGGCGGCATGGCTCAGTCCGTCCCGGAGTGAAGCCGGTCGATGGCCCGCGTGAGTGCCGTCTCATCGTCAGCCCGGAGATACTCACCGAGGTCACGCAGCGCGCGGACGATGGCCTCTGCCTCGACGGGATCGACATCCCCGTCGAGAGCCTCGATGCGCTTGCGGCGGGCGCGAACCGACGAGAGAACCTCCACAACGGCTGGCTCCGGGTCTGTGTGGAGTCGCCGGATATCGGAGACGTAGGCGTCGGCAGCCGCCGCTACCCCGAGACCCCGTTCGGCACGGAGCGACGCGGGCACTTCGGCGGGCGCGGGCCGTTTGTCCCCCGCTCCGCCACGCAAGAGAGCGAGAAAATACAGTTCCTCGTCGTCTTCGACCCGCATCGCCCGCGAGAGCGTCGCGCCGACGCGCCGGAGTTCGGCCGCGAGCAGGTACGTCTCCGAGAGCGGGAGCAACTTGCCGGCGTGGATGAACCCGGCAGAGCGGAGATAGGCTCCGGCCTGGTCGGCGGCCGACGCTGCCACCGTGTCCAGTGGGTCGTCGTCGATAGCGCCGATGACCGGACCGAGGGTCAACTCGGCCGGGCTGACGGTGTGTTCGGCCCGGTCACCGATACCGACGCTTTTGATGCTGCCACACTCCGGGCACTCGATGGTCCCGGTGTCGTAGTAGGCCCACTGGGTTCCGCAGTCGGTACACTCGCGCTCGCCGCGGATTTCCATGATTGTGTCTACGCATGCGAACGATAATAAATGACTGTAAAATGGCCGACAGCTAAGCGCCGGATGGCGGACTCCCATCCGATACCGCTGGCCGGGCCGTTACAGTTAAGTTCTTGCCTCCATTTTGCCAAAACGACGCTTCGCTTTGGAGGGCCGAAGCGTCAGCGGGGACCAATTCAGGGCGGCAAGCGGCCACGCGGCCTTTCGCCGCGTGGCTCGCTTTCCTTTCCGTTTACAACACCTATCAGCCGTAACTCTCAACTGATGGAGAGCGAGCCGTCGCTGCCGCTGGTGTTTTCGTCCCACTCTATTCCGAGTTCCAGACTCAGCCCGCCGTCGCCGTTGGACCCCTCGTGTTCGGCTTTCACCTCGAACTCGACGGTTTCCGGCGGTTCGAGGGTGACACTGTCGCTGCCGGCTTCGAGCGTGACCGGCTTGCCGGCATCAAGCTTGTCGGCCACCGTCCGGAGGTACGCGGCCACGTCGTTCAGACTGCTCATCCGCTCGCTCTCGAAGAGCACTGTCTCTGCCATACGCACAGTAGAACTGACGGCGCGATAAGCCTGCTGTCGAAACCACTCACCCGGGAATAATGCCCATACCCCAGCAGCTGACATCTATCCCAACCAAATGATAACTAAACGTATCGATCTTGTGACTTTTTCTGTGCAGGATCAACCCCGGTGCTATGGCCTGGCCCGGAACCTGCCTCGGTGTGTGTCTTGGTGTCCTATGCGTGTTGTGTAGGCCGCCCGTCTCCCCTGCACTTCCCTGCCATGGCCGTCTTCTGGTCCCTTCCCGCCCGTTTTCGGGTCCCGTTACTCCGGTGAACGACACGAGCAGAGAACCGTCGTCCCCGGCGTGACGGGAGCGACATTGTGGCCCACGACGCTATCAATGTAGCGATGAGTCAGATTCGGCACGTATATACAACGACATATTTAATATATTCCGACAGTAAATGTACTGTAGACCTTACTGATGTACGACCTGACAGGATTTCAGCGTGACTTGCTGTACGTGATTGCCGGGAAGGAGGAGCCCCACGGGCTGGCGATCAAGGACGAACTCGAGGAGTACTACGAGAAGGAGATTCACCACGGCCGACTGTACCCGAACCTCGACACGCTCGTCGACAAGGGCCTCGTCGAGAAGGGCCAGCGTGACCGCCGGACGAATTTCTACAGTCTCACGCGCCGTGGCCGCCGCGAAATCGAGGCCCGCCGCGAGTGGGAAGACCAGTACGTCGAACCGTAAGCGCCCCCGTCCTCGATGGTTTCGTCACGGACAGCCACTGCCGCCGTCGGTCTCCTCGCTAGCCTCGCGATTACCGTCGCGCTCTGGTGGTACTTCCAGACGCTGCTGGTCTTTCTGTTTCTCCCCTTTGTCCCCTTCCTGTTTCGCTCGCGCGACGCCGACGAGCCACCCGCCAGGGAGTGTCCGGTGTGTGGGTTTCAGAGCCGGGCCGAGGAGTTCGAGTACTGCCCGCGGGACGGCCACCGTCTCGATTAGCTGTCGGTCCCGGACTGACCAGGACCCTCCGCATTGGAACAGTCCTCGGGGGACTCCTCCTCGCTTTCGGCCGTCCCGTTCGCTTCCGCCGACCGGTCCGTTGCCGTGTCGGGGTCCGGTGTCTCCGTATCGCTTGCTGCTCCGGGGCTGCGGTCGGTAGTGGCCGGCCGGTCGCCCGCGAGTAACTCCGGGAGGACGAGCCGGACGAAGTGTGCGCTCAAAACGAGGAGCAGCGGGCCGAGAAAGAGCCCGTACCAGCCAAACAGGACCGGACCAAGGACGAACGCGAACATAACGGTCCCCGTGTGGAGGCCACGACCGGAGACAAACGGTCGCAGGACGAAATCCGGAATCAGGTCGACGACCACGACCGAGACGACGGCGACGATGACGACGAACTGGAACCCCGTTCCGTCGAGGACGGCACGGCCGCCGAGATACAGGACCAGCGGGACGTAGACGATTTTCATCCCGACGACAGGAATAAGACTGCCTGCTCCTGCCAGTACGCCGGCGAGCGCGGGAAACGGAATCGCTAGGTTCGGCGGTGCAAGCAGGTTCAGCAGGCTATAGACGAACGCGGCGATGACGCCCGTCAGCAAGGCATTAAGGACAGTCCCGAAGTAGATACTACTCAGGCTCTGGTCGACCGCATGGCCGTAGGCGTTGAGCGTGCCGCGGTCGTCGGCGACGAACCGGCCGTACCGCTTGAGACGGTGTGCGTCCCGCAGGAGATAGAAGGCGATGGAGAACGCGATAAACAGTGATAACAGTCCGGAGCCGACGAATCCGAGATAGCTGAGTGTCGACTGGAGTACGTCCAAGATGGCCCCCGGGTCACCCACCCGGTCGAGCGCCGTCTCGGGGGTGTCTACAACCACCGAGAGGTCCAGGTACGGCTCGATAGTCGAGGCGAAGGGCCCGAGGTCGATGCTGTTGAGGAGGGCGCTGGCCTCCTGAAGTGCGATTGCCACAGTGTAGATGACCAGCAGGACGACCGGTAGTGCTAGTGCCAGCAGCGCTAACAGTGCTGATACCGTGGGCTGGCTGATGCGGGGTTCGATACGGCGGTGTGCCGGGCGCGTCGCGTAGTAGAGAAAGACCCCAAACACGATTGTCCCAAGGAACATAACGGTTGCCCACGCGAGCACTGCCGTCAGCGCGAGCCCGACCGCAGTCCACGCCACACGGTGCCGGTCGACCTGCTCGAACACGCTGCTCTCTTTGTCAGTCGCTGTGATAAGTGACTGGGCTGTTACCCCGTGTCTGATTGTCCTCGTGGCCGCCGTC
Source organism: uncultured Halobacteriales archaeon (assembly GCA_964581735.1). Taxonomy (GTDB): domain Archaea; phylum Halobacteriota; class Halobacteria; order Halobacteriales; family Haloarculaceae; genus Salinibaculum. The sequence goes on from CAZOQK010000003.1 coordinate 3,870, forward strand.
GGTCCGGCCCGTTCGTTCGCGTATCGCGTGGCCGTCTGGAGCGGTGCCGTCCCCGCGTGTGGTGGGCAGTTGTCGCACTGATTGGGTCCATCTGAGTGTCCCTGACCGCTCAGTATCCCAGATAGATAGCCATCGTCTTCAGTATTCCGTAGATGACGAGCAGCGGCACACCGACCCACAGTATCACCGTTCCGAGCAGGCCGCTGGGGAGCAGACCGCCGCCGCCTCCGTCCTCGCTTTCAGTCGTGGTCGACTGCGTGGTTTCGGCCGGTGTCTCCGGTACCGTCTCCGAGAGCGTCCCGGGTGGCGTCGCTGTTGTCGTCGGTCGGGTTTCAGGAGGCGTCGCGGTCACGCTCGTCGGCCGCGGCGGAGGCGTCGGCTGGGAGTCGGCCGTTACACTGAACGACTCGGCTTGTTGGTCGTCGTCGGTCACGACGCGGTAGACGTGCGAACCGACACTGAGTGATGCGGTGTCCACGGTGAGAGAGACAGTCGTTTCCGCAGCCGGTGCGAGAGTGACTGACTCGCTCTGGACTGTCTCAGCATCAACGAACAGACGGATGCCCTGAGTCCCCTTGACCGCACCACCGTTCGTGATTGTCGCGCTGACGGCGATATCCGTCCCCGCGGTGACTGCCGTATCAGCCGGTTCGACTGCCGAAACGGTGAACGAGGGCGTCTCCTCCCCGCTCTCGCTGTCGCTCGCCTCGACGATCAGCGTCCCAGTGTGGCTGTCGTTGGCCGTGTACGCGCCGTACGTGTAAGTCCCCGGCTCCAACGAGCTGGTCCCGATATCGGTAAACGAGACAGTCGCCAGTTCGCCACCCTCAAGTGTTACTCCGTCCCTGTCGACAGTGTTGCCGTCACGCCGGAACCGGACCTGCTGTGTCGCGGATCGGTCCCCATCGTTGCGAATCGCCGCCTCGATATCGAACGACTGCCCAGCCACGACGGTTGTGTCAGTCGGTCGCAGGTCGGTGACGGTGAACGTTGCGGGGTCGTCGCTCTCGACAACGAGCGTCCCGGTCTGGCTGTCGTTCGCGCTCCCCACTTCGAAACTGTACGACCCCGGTCCTACGTCGGTGGTGTCGACCGGCCCGAACGAGAGCGTCTGCTCCTCGTCCGGGGTGAGCGTGACCGACTCACTGCCGTACTGGGTGTCGCCGACCTGGAAACTAATCGTCTGGGTTCCCTCCGCGTTCCCGTTATTGCTGACAGTTGCCGAGGTGCTGAACTCGTCACCGACAGTGAGCGTCCCGCCTGTCGGGTTCAGCCCGGAGATAATAAAGGTCGCCCGCCGGGACTCGACGGTCAGCGTTCCGGTTTGGCTCCCGTTGTTGGTGTAGACGCCATAGGTGTACCTCCCCGGGGCGAGTGCATCGGTGTTGACATCGGAGAAGGACACTGTCCGCTCATCGCCTGCTGCAAGCGCCACGTCACTGGACGCGAGCGTGGTTCCACCGGCTTCCAGTGTGACCGTCTGGGTCCCCTTGGCGTTACCATCGTTGGTGACCGTCGCCGAGGCGTTTATCGCGTTGCCCTCGACCACTGTCTGCTCGCTCGGGGAGAACCTATCAACGGTGAACGTCGCCAGACTGGCCTCGACGGTGAGGTCCCCGAACTGACTGGTGTCGCCGCTGGCGACCGTGTACGTGTAGTTCCCGGCTCCGAGCGTGGCCGTGTCGATGGCAAACGAGACCGTTTCCTGACTCCCGGGGCCGAGTGTCACCTCCGTCGACTCCGTGGACTGGCCATCGATGGCGAGTGAAACCGTCTGGGATCCCTGTTCGCTCCCCCTGTTCTCGACGGTCGCACTCACGTCGACGGTGTCACCCTCGATGACGGTCTCGTCGGTCGGTTGGAGACCGGACACGTCGAAGTACGGCCGCGACTCGGCGGCACCCGGCGGGAACGTCAAGTCACGTTGCTGGGTCCCGCTGCTCGGGTTTTGCACTGTCTCGTCTGCGGTGAATGTCCCGAGGTCGTTCTCGGCCACGAAGTACACCGGCCCATCGACTGTGGCAGGAACCTGGAGTTTCTCTTCGCCCAGTCCAGCACCGCCGTACTCCCCGGCGGAGTCCATCGTAATCTGATCGAGCGTTTCGTTGCTCCCGTTCTCCTCGGTGACGGCCCTGATTACCGTTCCGGTAGGGAGTGTCGCACTGTCCTCGCTGACTGCGTCACCGTAGTAGTACGCTGTGTTGTCTTGTGCCTGTACTGTACCCAGCCCCGCGCCCACACCGGCCAGCACGACGACACTGCAGATGAAGACTCGCCAGGCAGTCGATACGGTGTCGTCACTCAGCGTCATCGGCACCAACCGGTTGTGCGGTCTGTTTCCGACTCACTGCGGCTACGGTGGCGGCTGATGCTGCCACAGACGCCTGAATCCCTCGCTGCATCACGGGCTGCATCACGGCCTTACTGCGGGTTGTACCCGTCCCAGCCGACCGTATATGTAATTGGTTCGCTCTTCGAACTGGTCACGTTGAGGTAGTAGGGGCTGTAGGCCGGAAGCGTATCCCCGTCGGAGCCGTTCTTGTAGCCAACCAGTCCGTCGCCGAACGGTTCTTTCCGGATATCGAAGTCGGCTCTAGAGAGGTCGGATGCGACTGGGTCGTTGACGTAGTTTTTCAGCGTTTCCAGCGTGGTGTTCCCGTCTGTCTCACCGACCTCAGCGACGACGCCGATCAAATTTGGTCCTTCCGCTAGTTCCCACGTGTACGTGCTCTTGGTCTCGTTGAAGACGTAGCCGACCCGGGCGGTTTCGGTGGTGATGTTGTAGTAGTATCCAGCGCCGGCCCGTTCCATGTATTCCGTGGTGACGGATGTCCAGTTTTCGGGCGCGCTCTCGTCGTAGGTCGTTACCGTGCCGCCTCCGGAGATAACTATGTCCTCGGTCGGCATCGGCGTACTACCGGCGGCCCAGCCTTCCTCGAGTGCCCGGACCTCGTGAGTCAACTGGACGCTGTCGTCATTGCCGGTGGCTCCGTCGATGGTCACCGAGATGTCGTCACCGACCGCAGCCGTCCCGTTGTCCAGTTCCGTCGGGTCGATGGTCGTGTTGATGCTGCCGTCGTCGACGCTGACGGAATCGAACGGTGTCTGCCCCGCGACGCTGATGTCGACGGTTCCCACATCAATAGTGTTCCCGTTGTCGTCCCTGATACCGCTCGCGTTCACGCGAATCGCGTTGTCTTCGACGACACCGATGAAGTCAGCGGTGATATTGACGGTGTCGAACGTTGCCGCGCGGGTATCTATCGTAAACTCGTTGGAGGCGCTGGTGGCCGACTGACCGAACGTGTCCGTCGCGTTCGCGGTGAGTTTGTGAGGACCGTCCGACACTGTCAGATCGGAGACGGTGAAAGTCGTATTCCACGCGTCCTCACTGGTGTTGTTCAGCGACAACTGCTCGCTCTCATCGAGGGGACTCGCGTCCACAGTCACCGTGTCGACGCCGGATGTCACATCCGAGGCGTTGGCCGATATCGTCACCTCGTCACCGACTGTGACGACGCCATCGTTGTTCCCGGTCGTCACCGACACGTTCGTCAGCGTCGGCAGTTCCGGGTCCAAGGTGTAACTGATGACGCCGTCGCCACCTGGAACTGGCTGCGTCGAATCCGGCTGGGTGTCAGTCGAGTACGTCGTGTGACCAACGGAGTCGTTCGCGCGTGCGACGACAGTGTAGGTCCCGTTGTCGTTCGGGGCGTTGTACTCCCAGTCGCTCCCGTTCTCGGTTGCGTTGACCCAAGACTCGTTTGCAGTCCAACCGGTACCGGTGTAGTTCTGTCCGTTGCGCTCGATTCTGAACTGCACCGTCTCGACGCTGACGTTGTCGGCTGCCTCGGCGGCAATCGTCGGCGCAGTGGTCCGCTGTGCACCCTCCTCCGGTGCCGAGAGACCGACTGCCGGTGACTGGGTGTCGACGCTCACCGTTCTGACGGTATCACTCGGCACCGTGTCGCCGTTGCTGTCCGTGACGACCAACTGGACGTTGTAGGTCCCGTTCTCGCTTGGCGGTGCCACTTCGGCTGTCCCGTTGCTGCCGGCTGTCGCACTGATGCCGACACCTTTCTGGACGACGCCGTCTCTCAGGAACTGAACCGTTGCTGAGTCGACACTGCTGCCATCGGACGCGGTAGCGTTGTAGGTGACGTTGACTGTCTCATCTCCGGCGACGACCGACTTGTCGATTGAATGGAGTTCTGCCGCCGGCCCGTTTGCCGCGGCGACGCTCCCCGTGAACGTCACGCCCACGCCGATGACCGAAAAGGCGAGCAAGGCAGCGAATACGACTGCGGTGAGTTTCTCGTTCAGCGCTGACGTGTTCACCGTTGACCCCTCCATTCGGGACTGCCACGAGTGGGCACCCGGCCGACTGCGCGAGTCCGGGGCCGGACTACACCCGTAGCGTAACCCATAGCTGTCATACCAGACAGACACTTTGCCCTACCAATAAAGAGTCCGGACCAATATCAATCTATGAAAACGATGTTAGGAATCGTGAGGATATCAGCACTCCTGCGGACGCCGCCTAACTACTACGCGCTACACGCGATTACATATCTTGGATACTGCTGCGTTGATTTTAGTGTCTCGTCTCAGTCACTTTCGCTGGCGAATTACTCATGACTCATGTTACCGTAACACAAGTATGGACCGTGACAGCGCGGAGCCACAGGTGTCGGGGTTCCCGGGCGAGGGGGCCAAACGCTTCGTCGACTACCACCACCGCTTTGGCGCCCCGAGTACGTACGTCTACAAGTTCGTCTGAGACCACACCGCCCCCGCCATCGGCCCGTTCTGTACCGACGTGGACGGTAACGTCCTCATGGATTTCACGGGCCACGTCGGCGCGATGCCGCTTGGGTACAACAACCCCAAAATCCTCGACCCACTCCGGGAGTTCGACCTCGTGGCCCCGCTGAAAATCGCCGGACAGGATTTTTACCACAGACGTATTTTGTCACGTGAACCAGCGGCCTGCTGGCTGCTGTGCGGTAGACGACTACGATAGCACCTGCGAGCGGCCTACCGGCCGCGAGCAGCCTTTTTCGCCCACGTTTTTGCCGGGAGGGTGCGGTGTGCGCTCGGAGAGCGCACCCGACACCCGACCGGGAAAAAGGTGGTCTAGAATTGGTAGCGCCGGTCGTCGTTTTGCTGGGGCTGTGGGAACTGATTCCCGCCGGTCATCTCTCCGAAGGACATCCCGGAGATATATTCGTCGTAGGTGGTGTCGTACTGGCTCCGTAGGTGGAAATCCAGATTCCCGGTCTCGACGGTGGTCTGAAAGAGCATGTGGACGGCTCGCCGGAGGAGTTCGTCGGTGTCGTCAGGCTCAAGCGCAGTGGTCAGCATCGCCAGCTCGTTGCGCGTCTCCCGGTCCAGGTTGACCGAGAGGTCGTCTCCGAGGTCGGAATACTGCGACTGGACATCCTCAGTCAGGTCATCAAGGCTCATATCCGGACATACCTCGGCGCGATAATACGGCTTTTGACTTCTCGCGCTATCAGTTATGTGAGAGCGTAGTGGTTTATGCACTATCCCTGGATGTTCATAGCTATAACACCGTATTTTGGGAAAGGTTTAATTGATATTGCGCCGACTTAGTTTACAAGCGATGGAAACCCCTTGTTACGATTCGGCCGCCGATGGACGGCACTCCGACTCCGCCTCCCGTGGTGAGGCGTCACCGAGCACGTCGATACGGGGGTCACGATGTCGATAACGCCGAACTCACAGCTGCCACCTGGAGGCAGGCTTTGCGAGTGTGCGGAGTGTGGCAAACGGGACCGATGTGCGAGCCGCACGCGGCGGTGTCCGGCGTGTGGCGGCCCGATGGGGAGTCTGACAGCCACCCAGGAGTGAGTCAGAAATCCGGCAAATCGTCCGGTGCCTCGTAGTCGGTCTCCCAGTCGATATATCCGTCTTTGAGTACCTCACACACCAGTTGCCCCAGTTCGGTTAGCCCGGCGTTGATGCCCGAGACGGTGCCCCAGGAGCCGATGTTCGGGTGCAGATCGCGTTCTTTCCAGTCCTCCGGTAGTCCCGGCGCGTGGTAGCCCACACGGTCGGCGTGGGAGTCCCAGAAGAAATCGAACTGCTCGAGCAAGTCGAGGTCAAGCACGATGTCGAACTCGGACTCGTCGATGTCCGTCGCCGCTGCCCACTCCTCGAAGGCGCGCTCCCACGCGCCGTCTTCGAGAAACTCCGCTAGCTCCTCGCGGCGATAGTCGGTGTCTCCGACGACTTCAGCGTCCTCGTACTCGTTGGGATTCATCTCCTGTAGCTCCGGCGGTGCGGGTGTCTCGACGTTGAGACTCATACTCGTATAATGGTGAGCGTGGGGATAAGTCTACTCGGCGAGTGCATCATCACGCAGGTGCTTGCCTTCCTCCGTCTCGACAGTCAAATCGGGAACAGAGACCGTCCCGCCGTCGTCGTCGACGGCGACGGAGATGGAGACGGCTTCGGTCGCCAGGTCGCGCTCACCGGAGTGGCGGTCCTCGTCGTACCCGCGGACGCGTGCCGTAACACTCGATTCCCCGGCCTCGTAGACATAGGCGTCGAGCAGCGCAATCGACCCCGTTGGAATCGGGCGGTGAAACTGCACGTCGTCGACGCCAACGGTGACGGTGTCGGCACCGGCAAACCGCATCGCGCTCATCGCCCCGACCTGCTCCATCCACTTCAGCAGGTCGCCACCGTGGGCTGTCTCGATGGCGTTTGACTGTCCCGGAAAAATGTAGTGTCGTGTCTCGACTTTCGTCTCCAGTAGCGTCGGCATGTCCACCCCTTTCACGGGCCGCCGGATGTGGGTGTCGCTACGCGGAGATGTACCGTTCTTCCCAGTCCTGGCGGGCGTCAAGCTCGCGCTCGCCGCGCTGGGTCAAGTGGTAGACGTTGGTCCGGCGGTCCTTCTCGCCTTTCTCGACTAAGCCCTTCTCGACGAGTTCGTCAAGGTTCGGGTAGAGACGGCCGTGGTTTACGTCACTCTCATAGTACTCCTCGAGTTCATCCTTGATCGCGAGGCCATGTGGGTCCTCGAGACCGGCAATCACCACGAGCAGGTCTCGCTGGAAGCCTGTCAGGTCGTGCATCACCGACAGCATCGAACTCACCCTTTATTATGTTAACTTATTTCACCCAACGGGTGGGAAGACTCCCGCCGGTCGGTCCCGACAAGGGTAAACCGGGCGACTGTGTAGGGCTACTGAATGACCGAACGCGCCGAGGGTGACCCCGTCGAGGCGGCGACGCCGACGCCGCCCGGCAAGCCATCGGGGGAGGGGGCTGTCACCGTCGTCGGCACGGCCCACGTCTCACAGGACAGCGTCGAGGAGGTCGAAGACACCATCGAGCGCGAGCGCCCGGACGTGGTCGCGGTCGAACTTGACGAGAACCGCTACAAGCGGATGAACGGCGGAGCCCCCGAAGAAATCGACGCCGGCGACATCATCAGGGGCAAGACCGTCTACCAGTTCATCGCCTACTGGCTCCTCTCGTATATCCAGACGCGGCTGGGCGAGCGCTTCGACACCGAACCCGGGGCGGACATGAAAGCCGCAATCGACACCGCCGAGGGGCTCGGCATCGGCGTTGCGCTCGTCGACCGCGACATCCAGCTGACGATTCAGCGCTTCTGGAAACGCATGCGCCTGCGGGAGAAAGCCAAGATGTTCGGCTCGATGGCCGTCATCCTCGGGCCGCCACTCGGTGTCGGCCTCGGTATCGGGATGTTCTTCGGCCTGCTGGCTGCCGTCATCAGCCAGGCGTTTGGCGGCCCCCTCGTCGTCCCCGCCACCCTCGCCGCAGAGGTCAGCCTGCCCGTCGTCGGGAGTCTCGGCGCCGTTCTCGTGCCGCTGCTCGACGGTCTCGCCGTCATCGCGTTGGTGACCGCCGTTGTCGGCTTCCCGGTCGCATTCTTGCTGACCGCACTGGCACAGGGCGTGGACGACGAGGAGGAGTTCGACATGGACGAACTCACCGACGCCGACGTGGTGACGGCGATGATAGAGGAGTTCCGCCACTTCTCGCCCGGCGGCGCGCAGGCGCTCATCGACGAGCGCGACGCCTTCATCGCCCACCGTCTCGTCGCGCTCCGGGAAGCGGGCTACAACGTCGTCGCCGTCGTCGGTGCCGGCCATCGTGAGGGCATCGAGAACTACCTCGCTAACCCCGAGACGCTGCCCGACGCCGACTCGCTCGTGGGACTGCCCGACAGCGGCCGTCTCGGTCGCATCGCCTACAAGACGTTTGGCTACCTCTTTACCGTTGGCTTTCTCGTCTTCTTCGTTCTCTTAGCCGTGGCGGGCGTTCGCCAGCAGTACCTGCTCGTGCTCTTTGGCGCGTGGTTCCTCGTCAACGGCGCCATCGCCGCCGGCCTCGCCAAGTTGGCGGGGGCACACTGGCCGAGCGCGCTCGTCGGCGGCGGCGTCGCGTGGCTGACGAGTGTGAATCCCCTGCTCGCGCCGGGGTGGTTTGCTGGCTACGTCGAACTCCGGTATCTGGACGTGAGCGTCGGTGACATCGGCACGCTGAATGAACTACTCTCCGACGAGGAGTCGCCGCTGCTCGACATCGCCCGGCGGATGCGTGAGGTGCCGCTGTTCCGGCTCATCCTCGTCGTCGGGATGACCAACATCGGGAGTTTCATTGCCAGCCTGCTTTTTGCGGCGGTGCTCTTGCCACAGCTCTCGGCGGAAGTCGGCGGCGTCGCAGGGCTGGCCGACCAGATGGTCATCGGGGCCCGGCGCAGCGCGGAACTCATCTGGGAGGTGGTGATGTGAGCAACGCCTACCGCGTCGGCGATATCCGCTTTAGCGGGACGGAACTCAAGGACCTCGCCATCGCGTGGGTCGCACTCGGCGTCGCCTTTACCTTCTTCCTGAACCCGAGCCTGCTCCGGGCGTTCCAGTACGGCCAGTTGAACCCGAACGCGCTCGTTGAGGCTTTCGCACTCAGCATGATAACCGTCGGCGGGGGCTTTCTCCTGCACGAACTCGCCCACAAGGTGATGGCCATCCGCTTCGGGCAGGTCGCGGAGTTTCGCGCCGACTACAGCATGCTGGGGCTGGCCATCGTCGCGTCGCTCGCCGGCTTCCTATTTGCCGCGCCCGGTGCGGTCCACCACCGCGGGCGCATCACGGTCCGGGAGAACGGCATCATCGCACTGGCCGGACCGCTGACGAACGTCGCCCTCGCGGTTATCTTCCTGCCTGTCTGGCTGCTGTTCGGTGGGTTCCTCGGCTCCGTCGGCGGGCTAGGCGTCATCATCAACGTCCTGCTTGCGGGTTTCAATATGATTCCCTTCGGCCCGCTGGACGGCAAGACCGTGTTGCGCTGGAACAGGGGCGTCTTCTTCGCTGTGTTCCTCCCGACGGCCGGGCTGGGGCTGTTCCTGATTCTCAACGGTCTGCTCTGACCGTCGAGCGATGGGCTTTTGCCGATGTCCCGCACATGCCCGAGCATGACCGAGGAGGAGGGACTGACCTACGCTGAGGCAGGCGTCGACATCGGGGACAGCGAGGCCGCCACCGCCGCGCTCATCGGCGCCGTCGGCCAGTTCGAGGGCGACTACGCCGGGCTCGTCGACATCGGCAACCGCTATCTCGCGCTGGCCGCCGACGGTGTCGGCACGAAACTGCTCGTCGCCGAGGCCATCGACGACTACTCCACCATCGGCATCGACTGCATGGCGATGAACGTCAACGACCTCGTCGCACAGGGGGTCGAACCCGTCGCCTTCGTCGACTACCTCGCCGTCGAGGAACCCGACGATGAGACGGCCGAGGAAATCGGCGAGGGACTGAAAATCGGTGCCGACCGCGCCGGCGTCGCGCTCATCGGCGGCGAAACCGCAGTCATGCCCGATGTCATCAAGGGGCTGGACATCGCCGGCACCTGTGCCGGACTCGCACCGAAGGACGCGCTGTTCCCCGGCGACGCCGAGGCCGGTGACGAAATCGTCGGCTGGCCGTCCTCGGGAATTCACTCGAACGGTCTGACGCTGGCCCGCGAGGCCGTCACCCGAAACCACGCATACACCGACCCGTTCCCGCCCGACCCCGACCGGACCATCGCTGAGGAGCTGCTGGAACCGACGCGTATCTATACGGACCTGCTGGCGAGTTTGCACACCCACGAGACCCACGCTGCGGCCCACGTCACAGGCGGCGGGTGGACCAACCTGACACGGATGGGCACGGCCCGCTATGAAATCTTTGACCCCTTCGACGCCCAGACCGTCTTCGAGTTCGTCCAGCAGGAGGGGTCGGTCGCCGACGAGGAGATGCACCGAACCTTCAATATGGGAACTGGATTCGTGGCGACGATGCCCGAAAGCGACGCCGAATCCGTGGCCGAAGCCGAAGACGACGCACGGATTATTGGGACTGTCGAAGAGGCGAACGGCGACGAGGGAGTCGTGACGATTCGTGGGCTAGAGTTGTAACACCCGCGAGCGAACGGCGTGAGCGAGCGGCATTTTTCGCCCACGTTTTTGTCGGGAGCGGTTCGCGCTCTGCGCGAACCCGACCGGGAAAAAGGTGGATGCGGGACTGGATTCGTGGCGACGATGCCCGAAGACGATGCAGAATCCGTGGTCGAAACAGAGGATGACGCGCGGATTATCGGAACAGTGACACAGGTGGACGACGAGGAGAGCGTGGTTGCGGTACGTGAACTAGCGTTGCAGTAATCACTCCATATCGAGAACTGAGCCGGAGAGTGGGTTTTTATTCCAACTCCGAGTCCCATAAGAGAGGACCGCACCGTATAAGAAACAGTACCGATAATAAAGGGATTAACATAGAATCCGGAGTGACACTGTGTTTGACGAAAGCCCAACATCCCCCATCAGCCCGCCCGAGCGCGACAGCGTCGCGCCGCTTGCCGGCGACGCCGACGAACCGCCCACAATCGTCAGTATCAGCGACATTCACGGCCATCTCGGTGAGGCCCGAAGCGCACTGACGACGCTCTCGGACCACCCCGATTACGACCCGATGGTGACCAGCGACCCCGCGATGCGACTGCAGTGGGCGGACAACAACTACGTCCTCGTGTTCAACGGCGACCTCATCGACCGGGGGCCGCGCAACGACGGCGTCGTGGAGATGGTCGCCCGGTTGATAGCACAGGCCCCTGACGGCCGCGTCCGCGTCACCTTCGGCAACCACGAGATGGGCATCATCACGCCCGACCGCTTCGGGTGGGACGGCTGGTACTCGGTGGAACTGGGCGAGCAGCAACGACGGAGCTTCCTGGACCGCACCGTTGAGGGCCACGTCGCCGCCGCCTACGACGGTTACACTGTCACGTACGCCCACGCAGGTTGCCCGGAGCCATACGACACGACCGACCTGAACGAGCGGTTCATCTCGGTCGCAAAAACCGTCCGGGACGCCGTCGGCACCGACGAGGACCCGCTCGTCCAGCAGGAGGTCATCGACGGCTATCCCGACCTGCTGGGGCTCAGCGGCCGGACCGGGCGCGGCCCCGACGCGGGCATCGCGTGGCTTGATTTCGAGTATATGCCCAAGGACGCCCCGCCACAGGTCGTCGGCCACACCCGACAGGACAACCCTCGGCGCCGCGGCGCGGTCATCTGTGAGAACGTCATCCGGAACAACAGACGGGGCAACGGCGGCGAGGCCGTCATCGTCGAGACCCCCGACAGTCTGGTGGCGCTGGGGCGGGACGCCGATGGCGGCGTAATGGACCACGAGTTCTCGCTGCCGGAACCGGTCGAACCAGTTTAGGAGAGGTGACGGGCGATGTCCGCTTCAGTGATGATGCCGACGGTTTCGCCGCCGTCGACGACGAGGACGGCGTCGTTGTGGTCCAGGTGGGCGTCGATGGCGTCGATGGTCGCATCGGGTTCAACGGTCGTCAGTGACTCGTGCATAACCTCCGCGACGGGGAGTTCACCGACGTTTTCCTCGTTCCGGCCCCGAATATCGGAGGTGGCGATGAGTCCCTGTGGCGTGCCGTCGCGGATGACCGGCATCTGGGAGTACCCTTTCTCGTCCATCAGTTCGGTCGTGTCGTGGACGCTGGCGTCCGGTTCGACGCTGACGACTGGCGAGTGCATCAGGTCGTCCGCCCGGAGAATCCCGCCCTCGGCTTCCTGGAGGGCGTTGACGATGCGCCGCAGCGTCGAGAGTCGCGGGTCCACGTCCCCACCCTCAATGCGAGCGATGAGCGGTTGGGAGACATCCGCCTGTTCGGCTAACTCATTCTGGGTCAGTCCCAATTCTGTCCGGCGCTCGCGCACGTCCTCCGGCGTCGGCAACTCCATACGCCCAATAACTGCAAGTAATACAAAAGTCTTCGGGCTTGCCGCCTACTCGTCTTCGGTGTCGGCGTCCTCGACGGTGTTGAGGACTTTCAGGGGCACGTCGCGGAGCGCGCCGCCGATGTCGCTTTTGGCGATGCGCTGGGCGTGTTCGGTGCTCTCGGCGTTGAACACCTTCATTTCGAGCATGAGTCCGACGAGGGCAGTGTCGGCGGCGATAAACGCGGAGTCGAAGGGCTCGCCACAGGCTGGGCAGTCGGTGAAGCCGACCTCGACTTCGACGTAATCCATGTCCTCCTGATTGAGCCGTTTTCCGGCCTCGCTGACGGCGACACCGATGGCGTCGTTGATGTCGTCCACGTCGTGGACCAACCAGGCCGCTTCCAGCACGACACTGTAGTTCATACCCGAACGATACGGTGGCCCCTACTCGTCTCTTTTGATTCGCCGCCGGAACCGGCGGCGACCTATCCCGTTGGCCCCCTGCTGGACACGGGTGGCGACGACCACTCCCGCGACGACACCACGAGGCGTCGGTGGCCGACGAGAAGCCACCCGTTGCCCTACCCCTCGAGATCGGCTCCCAGAGATGCGCACGTCAACCGGATAATAGCGATAAGTTATGACTACTTCCACCCTCTCCAACGGTTCGATTACGCGTCACAGCGCCGCCAATGAAGGAGAAATTTTTCACAGAACAAGTAACGTTGAAACGCAAGACAGTGGCGGCGTCGGTGGCGATTTTGGTGATAAATCGTGGAGGATATTGCCAACAGGTTTATGTGTCCTCACTCGTGGTAGACAATCGAAGTACGATGGAACGCGCCTACCGTGCAACGCTGCTCGCGCTGTACCAGCTGACCCTGCTCGCCGGCATCGCGCTGATGCCGCTGGCACTGCTCACCGAACGGCTCGGTCTCCGCCTCCCGATTCACCGGGCGGTCCGACGGCTGGGGGACGCCTACGAGCAGACAGCGTAGTCACCCGCGGACACCCGACTACCGGCCGATGGTCCCCTGCCGCGTGACGGGGGCGGCAGGGTCTATCGAGAACGCTAAGAGAACCGACTCCTCCCTCGCGGTTACGGGGACAGCGCCCTTCCTTTCACCGACGCACTCTCCGTGTAGCCGACGTGCTCCCCCCGATATCGACGACGCGCTTGAAGCCGTAGAGGTACGTACCCCAGTCGGGGCGGGGAAGGCACCACCCGGGTCGTTACCAAAGTTTAGGGCGGCCGGCCGAACTCGTTTCGTCCCCCTGATTTATGCCGTCATACCACATAGTTGGTTTGAGACAGCACTGTGCAACCGACCGAGGATTCGATTCGCATACTGCACGTCGACGACGAACCGGGGTTCGCGGAGACGGTTGCGGCGTTCATCGAACGCGAGGACGACCGGTTCGCCGTCGAACCGACAACGAGCGCCAGCGACGGGCTGAAGCGCCTCGCGAGCGACGAGTTTCATTGTGTCGTCTCGGATTACGACATGCCGGGGCAGAACGGCATCGAGTTCCTGGATTCGGTCCGCGAGGAGTGGCCCGACCTTCCCTTTCTCCTCTATACGGGCAAGGGCAGCGAGGAAGTCGCCAGCGAGGCGATCTCCGCGGGCGTCACCGACTACCTCCAGAAACGCGGGGGGACCGAGCAGTACGAGTTACTCGCCAACCGTATCGAGACGGCCGTCGAACGACACCTCGCACAGCAGGAGGCCGACTGGCAGGAGACTGTCATCGAGAACATGGGCGAGGGGGTCTACGTCTCCGACGGCTCCTACACGTTCCGGTACGCCAATTTCCGCGTCTCCGATATCGACGCCATCTCCGAAGAGAACTGGATCGGCCGTCAGGTCTCGTACCTCGCGGAGGTTGAGATCCTCTCGTCGGCGGAAATCCGGCGGATCGAAGACGGTATCGACCGTCTTCTGGCGGGTGAGACGACGGAACTCAGCATTGAGGTGGAGCCCTCACTCCCCGAAGCGGTGGAGGTCATGAGCCTCCGGATGGTCCTCGTTCAGGCCCAGGGTGACGAGGACCTGGTCCTCGTCACGTCCCGCGACATCACCGAGCGCACGGAGCGCGAGCAGAACCGTCAGGAACTGAAACGACAGTACGAGACGCTGGCCGAGCACTTTCCCGACGGCGCGGTGTATCTCATCAACGAGGACTTCGAGTACGTCCGCGCCCGGGGCGAAGAACTGCGCAACGTCGGCCTCTCCCCCGACGATGTCGAGGGTATGCAACCCCACGACCTGTTTCCGGAAGAGATTGCTGAGGAAACCTGTGCGATGTTCGAACAGACCTTCGAGGGTACCGCGGCGACGTTCGAACAGACGTATCAGGGCGACCGCTACCGGATTCAGACGGTCCCCGTGCGGGCAGAGGACGGCCCGGTCACACAAATCATCTGCGTCTCACAGAACATCACGGAGTCCGCGGAAAAAAAGGAGCGTCTGGAGCGCCAGAACGAACGCTTGGAGGAGTTCACCAGCGTCGTCTCCCACGACCTCCGGAACCCGCTGAACGTGGCCGATGCCCGACTCGAACTCGCCCGACAGGAGTGTGACAGCGAGCACCTCGATGACGTTTCGCGTGCGCTCGACCGGATGGGGACGCTGATCGAGGATTTGCTCACGGTCGCACAGCAGGGCCAGTCCTCCGGGGAGACGACCGCCGTCGCGCTCGCGGACCTCGCAGAGACCTGCTGGCAGGCCGTCGAGACGCCGGATGCGACGCTCGTCACCGAGACGGAGTCCGTGATTCTGGCCGACCGCAAGCGGTGTCGACAGTTGTTCGAGAACCTGATTCGGAACAGTGTGGAGCATGGCTCCACAAGCAGTCGGACGGAGTCCGACGACACCGTCGAACACGGCGAGGAGACTGTGTCACTCACGGTAGGTGACATCGACGACGGGGACGGTTTCTACGTCGCCGACGACGGCCCGGGTATCCCCGCAGACGAGCGTGAGGCCGTCTTCGAGAGCGGGTATTCGACGGCCGACGGGGAAGCGGGAATCGGGCTGGCCATCGTCCGGGAGATCGTGGAGTCCCACGGCTGGGAGATTACCATGACAGACAGCGAGGCGGGCGGCGCACGCTTCGAGATTACCGGTGTCCAGCGAGCCGACTGAGAGCCACGGACTGCTCACACGAACCGAGGCGGATGTCCGACGGCAGAGGCGGCGGGAAGGTGGAGTTTATTACGCTCCGGGCCGGTAACAGTGAGTAATGCAGGATCAAATCTCCGGTTCCGACTTCTCGCAGAACCAGCAGCGACTGAGCGGGGGACTTCAGGACCCCTACGAGCCCGAACTCGGCTCGCTCCCTGACGGTGACCGCGACGAGGAGGCCGTCAACAAGACCGGCACGACTACGATCGGCATCTCCACTGCTGAGGGGGTCGTCATCGCGACGGACAAGCGCGCCTCACTGGGCGGCCGCTTCGTCTCGAACAAGAACGTCCAGAAGGTCGAACAGATTCACCCGACCGCGGCGCTGACACTCGTCGGCTCGGTCGGTGGCGCACAGTCCTTTATTCGGACGCTCCGTGCCGAGGTGAACCTCTACGAGGCCCGGCGGGGCGAGGACATGAGCATGCAGGCGCTGTCGACGCTCGCGGGCAACTTCGCCCGTGGCGGCCCCTTCCTCGCAATCAACCCCATCCTCGGCGGTATCGACGACGAGGGCAGCCATGTCTACAGCATCGACCCCGCGGGCGGTGTGATGGAGGACGACTACACCATCACCGGCTCCGGGCTGACCGTCGCCTACGGGACCCTGGAGGACCGCTACGAGGAGGACCTGACCAACGACGAGGCCCAGCAGGCCGCCGCCGCGGGTATCAAGGCCGCCGCAGAGCGTGACACCGGCTCCGGCAACGGTATCTACATCGCCGACGTGACCAGAGAGGGCGTCGAAATTAGCGACTACGACCTAGACGAAGTCGAGATCTAAACGGCCCCCTTTTCCCGCTTCGTCTCGACGGGACAGTATATGAATCCGAACCGTGTCGACTCGCTTGTCGACCTTTCCTATGGGGTGCTTATTTTCGCTGCAATCGTTCTGATGGTGGTCGTCGGGAACAGCACCGGCATCGCGTTCGGCCTGGGTGTGTTGCTCTCGTATGCGTTGCACGTCGTCTGGAAGATGGCCCGCTACGACCCCCAGTGGATGACTCAGGAGGTTGCCGAAAAGGTCGAAGAGGACCTCTCGGAAGATGTCACAAAAAGCGTCGAGGAGACTGTCACCGAGACGGTCGCCGAGGAAGTCACCGAGTCGGTCGCCGAAGACGTAAGCAAAAGCGTCGAGGAAACGGTGACCGAGGAAGTCGCAGAAGAAGTCACTGAGACGGTTACCGCCGACGTAGCCAAGGAAGTCGAGGAGTCCGTCGCGAAGGGTGTCGCTAAAGAAGTCGAGGAGAGTGTCGCCGAGGAGGTCACCGAAACCGTCGCAAAGGACGTGACCGAGAGCGTCGAGGAATCCGTGACTGAAGAGGTCACAGAGGAGGTGACAGAGACTGTCGCTGAAGACGTAGCCAAGGAGGTTGAGGAGACGGTGACCGAAGACGTGACAAAAAACGTCGAGGAGACCGTGACCGAGACGGTCGCCGAGGACGTGGCCAAGGAGGTCGAGGAGACGGTGACCGAAGAAGTGACGGAGAACGTCACGGAGGAAGTCGAGGAGACAGTGAGCAAGGAGGTCGATGAGGTCAAGGAGAAACTCGACGAAGTGGAGGAAGTGGTCGGTGACGGCGAGGGTGACGCCGATGGGGAAACCGACGCCTGACCGGCGTTTCCTTGTCTTATATATGCTGGCGGCATAACAGACGGATATGGACCTGTTTGGCACCGCCGGAATCAGGGGACCGGTCACCGATGTCACACCCGACATCGCGCTCGCAGTCGGGCGCGCGGCGGGCGTAGACGGCACCGAGTTCGTCCTCGGTCGGGATGGCCGGACGACCGGTCCGGCACTCGCCGACGCGCTGACCGCCGGACTCGAATCCGCGGGCGCGACCGTCGAGCGTGTCGGGACGGTCCCGACCCCGACACTTGCGTACGCCTCGCGTGGCCGCCGTGGCGTCATGGTGACTGCCAGTCACAACCCACCGACGGACAACGGCATCAAACTGTTTGTCGACGGCAGCGAGTACGGCAGCAACGCAGAGACACGCATCGAAAAGCGAGTCGCCGAGGGCGTTGGCGGGGCCGACTGGGACCACTGGGGCAGCACCGAACAGGCCGACCCGCTGCCGGACTACCGCCGTACTGTCGTCGACTTTGCGGCGTCCCACGGCTCGGTCCCGGCGGACCTCAGCGTCGCCGTCGACTGCGGGAACGGCATGGCGAGTCTCGCGACGCCACAGGTGCTGACCGACCTCGGCGCCGAGGTAATCGCGCTCAACGCCAACGTCGACGGGCACTTCCCGGCCAGGGAGTCGAAACCGACCGCGGAGACACTGACCGACCTCCGGAACGTCGTCGCCGACGGCGACGCCGACATCGGCATCGGCCATGACGGCGACGCCGATCGCATCGTCGTCGTCGACGCCGACGGAGCGGTCGTCCACGAGGACACCGTTCTCGCCATTCTCGCGGACCACTACACCCGGGCGAGCGACACTGCGGACCCGGTCGTCGTGACGACACCCAACGCCTCCGGTCGCATCGACGAGCGCGTCGATGCAGCGGGCGGGCGCACGGAACGTGTCCATCTTGGCGGGCTCCACGACGGAATCGCCCGGGTTCGCGCGGACGGCGACGAAGGGACAGTCGTCTTTGCGGCCGAGCCGTGGAAGCACATCCATCCCGGTCTCGGCGGCTGGATAGACGCCGTCGCCTCCGCGGCGGTACTGACACGACTGGTCGCCGTCGACGGCCTTGACGCACTCAGGGACCCGATTACCGAACGGCCCTACCGGAAAGAAAGCGTCCGCTGTCCCGACGAGCAGAAGACTGCGGTGATGGAACGGCTCGAAACCACGTTGCCCGAGGCGTTTCCCGACGCGAGTGTGGCGACGGCGTACGGCGTCCGGCTGACGTTTCCGGACGAGTCATGGACGCTTGTCCGGCCCAGTGGCACCGAACCCTACGTCCGGGTGTACGCCGAAAGCGAGGACGTGGACACGCTGACCGGGACAGTAACCGACATAGTCGCCGACGCAGTGGCCTAATCGAACCCGCTGACGAAGATTGCGACCCACTGGCCGAGGTCCTGTGTCCGTGTCACTTCGACGCTCTCGACCCACTTGACCCACTGGAAGCCACGCCTGCCCGGCGCGACAAGCCGTAGCGGTGCGCCATGGCCGTGGCTGAGCCGCTGGCCGTCGACGTGGGTGGCAAGCAGCGCATCCCGGGCCTCTTCGAGTGGGAGACTCCAGCGATAGCCCGTAACGGATCGAAAGCGGACCCAGCGGGCGTCGTCGCGGGGCGCGACGGTATCGAGCAGGTCACCCACGCGCACACCCTGCCAGTCCCGTTCGGCGTACCACCCGCTCGTACAGTCGATGAGCGCGCGCTGCCCGGTGCCGGTCTCGACCGGGGCGTCCCCGCTGGGCGCGCTCGGCCGCAGGTCGCCGTACTCGAAGGTTCGCTCCGCGCCGACGAGGCCCGTCACCGTCAATTCCCACGCGTCGGTGTCTATCCGGTCAGGGTCGTCGGCCACCCACGAGGTGACCGGGAAGCGGTTGCCCTCGCCGCCGGCGTCACTGGACCCGGTAAAGCGCCGGTCTGCCCCGGCCAGTCCGAGCAGTTCGCTGGCGAACTCCTGAGCACGCCACGTCACCGCGCCAGCGCCGACGAGTGCGGTGTATCGCAACGCCTCCCGGCGCCCCTCCACGTCGCGGGTCCGGGGCCAGCGAAAACGATGCCGGAGGTGCCACAGCAGGACAGGGACGACCAGCACACCCAGCAGCATGTGGCCGGTCAACAGCGTGTACGGGCCGATGCGAACGGCCCCGGTCAGCGTCCACGCGATACCAGTCGCGAGCGCAGCGAGTGCAAGCGTGCCCAACAGAATCGACACCGGCGTGCCGCCGTCCCACAACGAGCGATTCGTCACACGCGGGCGCACTCGCCGCAACTTCCAGAATAGCAGCCCCACGAGCGTGAACCCGGCGACGGAGTGGACGACGAACAGCCAGCCCCAGTCGGGCGTGGCGCTGACGAGACTCACCAGTCCGGAGCCCACCTCGAAGCCGACCAGGAGAAGAATCGACCAGTCGACGAGTCGGGCCGGGGGTTCGAGCCAGTTCAGACGCGAGGCGGTCACACGCGGCCCTTGGGGCTGTATGCGTTTGATTCACACGGTTGGCAGCGCGAGCACGGAGCCGTCGGCGGGGTCCCTTGCAGCCATGGCTGGCTATTTTACCCTGCCCGACCACAGGCCTGTATGAACGACCTCATCGACGCCGCTCGCGATGCCCGCGAGACGGCGTACGCGCCCTACTCGGCGTACGCCGTCGGCGCGGCACTCCAGACTGCCGACGGAGCAGTGTTCACCGGCTGTAATATCGAGAACGCGAACTACTCGAACAGTCTCCACGCCGAAGAAGTCGCCGTCGGGTCGGCCATTGCCGCCGGTCACCGGAACTTCGACGCGCTGGCCGTCGTTTCCGGGGCCGAAGACGGCGTCACGCCCTGCGGGATGTGCCGACAGACCCTCGCGGAGTTTTGCGACGCGGAATTTCCGATCCACTGCGCCGCAGACGAGAAAGTTCGGACCCACCAACTGGGGGACCTGCTGCCCGACGCCATCTCCGCCGAGACGCTGGGGGTCGAGCGATGAACGACGACACTGACACCGCAAGCGAGGCCGAGGACCCGCGCGCGGACGAGCAGTACCACCTCGAAGTCACCGCCGACGACATCGCAGACAGCGTCCTCCTGCCGGGTGACCCTGACCGCGTCGAGAAAGTCCGCGAGGAGTGGGACACAAGCGAGGTGGTGGGGGACCACCGCGAGTACCGAACTGCCACAGGGACTGTCGACGAGACGCCGATTTCGGTCACCTCGACCGGCATCGGGTCGCCGGGGGCGGCCATCGCCGTCGAGGAACTGGCCCGCGTCGGCGCTGACACCTTTATTCGGGTGGGCTCGTGTGGCGCGATTCAGGCGGAGACCGACATCGGCGATTTGATTATCACGAGTGGTGCCGTCCGGCAGGAGGGCACCAGCACGGAGTACATCCGCGAGGACTACCCTGCCGTCGCGGACTACGCTGTCGTCGCGGCGCTGGCTGCCGCCGCCGAGGAACTGGGCTACGACTATCACGTCGGGCTGACCGCCTCGACTGACTCCTTTTACGCCGGCCAGTCCCGCGAAGGGTTCGGTGGCTTTCGCGCCCGCGGGAGCGAGGAATCCATCCAGGCGCTGAAAGACGCCGGCGTCCTCAACTTCGAGATGGAAGCCAGCGCCATCCTGACGCTGGCGACCATCTATGGCCTGCGTGCGGGGGCGGTCTGTACGGTCTACGCCGACCGCACGACCGGCGAGTTCCGCGTTGAGGGCGAACGACGCGCGGCACGCACCGCGAGCAAAGCTGTCGCGATGCTCGCGGAGATGGACGGGAAGGTCGAAGCGAGCAATGCCGACGCGTGGCACGCCGGAC
The DNA here is from genome assembly GCA_964581735.1 of uncultured Halobacteriales archaeon. GTDB lineage: Archaea > Halobacteriota > Halobacteria > Halobacteriales > Haloarculaceae > Salinibaculum. The sequence goes on from CAZOQK010000003.1 coordinate 24,778, forward strand.
TGGGGCTGTGAGCCGGCTCCCGCGAACCAGTAAATAAATTATCGTTGCTCCGTCAGTTCGAGGTGTATGGACGTTACCGACGCCCGCCCCGCGTGTGAGCGACCAGCCGCGGGTGGTGCTGGTAGTCGTCGCTCTCGCGGGTGGGGTCGGCTATCTCGGCTACCGCTCGGTGACCGGGAGCCAGTCGCCGCTGGCCGTCGCGCTCCTGTCCGGGAGCGTCATCGCGGCAGTGCTGGTGTTGCGGTGAGTCACGACGCGACCGGCGCGTCACGGCTTGTGTTCTCCCAGGCGGCGGTGACGATACCGGTGGTTTGCCCGAGGCCGACGACGACGAGGCCGAGGAATATCGTCAGCGACGGTGCGACCCCGCCGAGATGCCCGACAGCGTAGAGGCCGGCACCGCCCAGCGACGCGCCAGCGGCGACGACGTAGACGTAGCGGGCGGGCGTCGCAGCGGTGAGCGACCCGGTTCGCACGTAGGCAAAACCGGGCAGGACCATCCAGCCGTACAGCGAGATGGCGACGAGCGCGGCCCGATTCGGGTCCATCGCCAGCCCCACGGTTCCGGCCAGGGTGACGACCAACCCAACCGCCAAGACGTTCCGCCAGACGCTGAGCACCGGGCCGTCCATTTCGGCATAGCCCGCCAGCAGGAAGGCAATCATAAGCACGTCCATGACACCGAGCGCAATCAACAGCGTGCGCTCGGGAACGAGCGTGGTGTAGTGTGCCCCGATGGTGACCGTCCACGCGGCCGGGACGAGTCCAGCCGGCCCAACGTCAGTCAGTGTTCCCATTGGACGGGACGTGACCTGGCTTGATAAAGAGTGTTCGGGAGTCCGTGGATTCCGTGTTCGGCGACAGCGTGCATGCGGGTGGCCGAGCGCGCGTTCGCGCTGGCGAGTCGGGCGTTGACGGGACAGGTAGGTCTGCTGTGCGGTGGCGGTGCGGTGGCGGTAACTGACTCAGATAGCACCTGTGAGCGGCCGGAGGGCCGCGAGCAGCCTTTTTAGCGTAGATTTTTGTGGCGAGTGGTGGGCGAGCGAACCCGAGCCGTAAAAAGGTACTTTTACATATCCGACCAGGCGCTCAGGGCCCGGCCGAGGCCGTCAACGTCCCTGATCCAGCGGGCGGCGATCGCTTTTTTCAGGAATTTCGCGGGAAAGCCGCCGAAGGTGTCGATGACGGGGACGATGAACACGTCGTGTGCGACGGCGGATTCGCCCACGGAGACGACGGTGCCTTTGTCCTTGTACTTCCACTTCTGGAGGGGCTGGCCGCGGATTTCGCGGGCGACGTTCTTGCCGATGACTTCGGCGGCCTGCCAGGCAGCCTGAGCCGTCGGCGGGGCGGGGTCCTCGCCGGGCTGGTCGATGAGCGCGCAGTCTCCGAGCGCGAAGACGCGGTCGTCGTCGGTCTGGAAGCCCCGCTCGGCGTGCAGACGGTGTGAGCGTTCGTCCTTCTCGACGGCGCAGTCCTCGGCGGCCTCCTGGCCGGTGATGCCGCCGGTCCAGACCAGCACGTCGTAGTCCAGTTCCACGTCGTCGCCGATGTACACCGTCTCCTCGTCGACTTCGCCGATGAACTCCCCGCACATGATGTTCACGCCGCGCGCTTCGAGCCGGTCACGGAGCGCACTCTGGAGGCCGGGATCGCTGTTTGGGAGCACTTCGTCCAGCCCTTCGACGAGGTGGATGTCGATGGGGTAGCCGTGCTCGTCGCGGAGCTCCGCAACCTCGCCCGCAGTCTGGATACCCGAGAGCCCGGCCCCGCCGATGACCACCTGGACGGGGTCCGACGCAGTCGCTGCCTCGGCCTGTTCGGTGATATCCTCGTGAATCCCCAGCACGTCGTCGAGCCCTTTGAGCGTGTGCGAGTATTTCTTGAGGCCGTCGATACCAAAAAAGGCCGTCCGGGAGCCGATACCGACGACGAGGTAGTCGTATTCGACATCGTCGGTATCGGCCAGTTCGACGACACGCTCGTCGGTGTGGATTTCCTCGACCGTCGACTCGACGAAGCGCGTGGCCGGGGATTTAATCTCGTCGATAGGAATGGAGATTTTCTCTTGGATGCTGGGGTCCTTGATACACCGATGGGATTCGTGAAGAACCAGATGGTAGTCGTGGTCGGAGACCCAGGTTACCTCCGCTTCTCCATCGAGTGCCGATTCGAGGCTTCTGATAGCGCCTGCCCCGGCATACCCCGAACCGAGGACGACGACGTGTTCTGTCATACCACCCTCTCAGTGGGCCGGTGATACAAAGGCTACGGAATCACAATGAGGGCCGGAAACTGTTACTATATTCCATTTGTTGGCAAAAAATACCACACACTGCCGGCAGGTGGCAGCTATCCTCAGTGCTCGGGCTCTTCTACCGGCGCTTGCATGTCATCGATTGTCAGAATGAGAACATTGTCTGTCCCGTCCTTTCCTTCGAGTGTGCCGATAATCTGGAGCTTCGAGAGCGGTGTCGGGCCGACGGTGACTTTGTCGCCTTCGTGGAAGTCGGCGATAGAGCCACGGAGCTTTACCTCCGCGCGGCAGGCTTCGGGGTGTTGGACGCTCGTGAGGTCGATTTCCTCAACGTTGGCGTCTTCGACGAGGTCGCCGCTGTGAAACAGGGGGACATCCGCCGCGTGGTCCATATCCTGAATCTGGAGCGCGTCGTATGCCGTCGCCGTTGGCTTGTAGCCACCTTTCGGTCCCGGCACACCCTCGACCAACTGCAAGGCTTTTAGACTCTGCATCTGGTTGCGAATCGTCCCCGCGTTTCGGTTGACCTGGTCGGCGATGTCTTCGCCTTTCACCGCTGTCTCGTCTTCGCGGTAGAGGTTGACCAACTCCTGCAGGATGGTCTTCTGGCTCGGCGTGAGTTCGATTGATGACATAACCTCAATTTCGGCAGTCCCTTCCTTAAGTCCGACGGTGGGGGGGGGCACTCCGGTCGCAACTGACCCACGGTAGGACCGCCGGAATGAGAACCTCTTTTACCCTTCCCCCAGGTTCCATCGGTATGAACGACGCACGTGTACTCGTCACCGGCGGCGCGGGGTTTATCGGGTCGAATCTCGCGAACCACCTCGTCGAAGACAACGAGGTCGTAGCCGTCGACGACTGCTATCTTGGGACGCCCGAGAATCTCAACGACGACGTGGAGTTCGTCGACGCCAGCGTCACCGACGACGGCCTGCCGACGGATGTGGACGCTCTCTTCCATCTCGCCGCGCTGTCTTCGTATGCGATGCACGAGGACGACCCGACGCGGGGCGCACGCGTCAACGTCGAGGGCTTCGTCAACACCGTCGACCAGGCCCGCCGGGACGGCTGTGACACCGTCGTCTATGCCTCGACCTCTTCGATTTACGGCTCCCGGACCGACCCCTCGCCCGAAGACATGTCGGTCACGGTCAACACCGGCTACGAGGCCTCGAAGATGGCCCGCGAACGCTACGGGGAGTACTTCCGCAACCACTACGGCTTGGGCGTGGCGGGCCTGCGTTTTTTCTCGGTGTATCAAGGGTACGGCGGTGCGGAGGAACACAAAGGCGAGTACGCCAACGTCATCGCACAGTTCGCCGACGATGTGGCCCACGGCCGCGCACCCAAACTCTACGGCGACGGCGAGCAGACCCGCGATTTCACCCACGTCTCAGATATCGTCCGCGGTATCGAACTCGTTGCCGACCACCAACTCGACGGCACCTACAATCTCGGGACCGGCGAAGCATACGACTTCAACACCGTCGTCGAGATGCTAAACGACGAACTCGAGACCGATGTCGCCCCCGAATACGTCGAGAACCCGATTCCCGAGGATGTCTACGTCCACGACACCTGCGCCGATTACGAGAAGATTCACGAGGCAACCGGCTGGGAACCGCAAATCTCCTTCGAAGAAGGTATCGAGCGCGTCTGCGCGCAGTACAACTGACTGTCGGGCCCGCCCCTGCCTGTAGCAGTACGAGAGACAGCCACCTGTAGACCAGACCGCCCGCATCCTTGGTGTCCCGATGGACCTCGGGGCGGCGACCTCGCCGTGCCACGCCAAGCACGTCACCGAAACCCGGGAGGTCTGTGCGGACGCGGCGAGTCCGTCTCCGCGACCGTCGCCGACAGCGAGTTCCCCCTCGTCCTCAGCGGTGACCACTCGATTGCCATCGGCACCGCCGGGGGCGTCGCCGACGAGCCAACCACTGGCATCGTCTGGTTCGACGCCCACGCCGATTTCAACACACCCACCGGCAACGTCCACGGCATGCCACTCGCCGCAATCCTCAGTGCCGGCCCCCTCGCCAACGAAGCGCGGGCACACACGCTGCAGGTGCGCCCGGAAAATATTGCCTTCGTGGGTATTCGTGATCTTGACGACGCCGAACGCGACCTGCTTCGGGAGGGCCGGGTCTCGGCGTACACCATGACCGACATCGACGAGCGGGGTATTACCGATGTCGTGGAGGCGGCCGTCGATGTTTCGACGGCGGGGGTCAAGCAGGTCCACGTCGGTTCCGACACGGATTGCCTGAACTCCAACGAAGCGCCCGATGCCGGGACACCCGCCCTGGCGGTATTTCCTACCGCGAAGCCCACGCCGCGATGAAACTGCCACACAGCCAGGCCGGGCCGCGCCTCTGTAGCTTCGAACTCGTTGAGGGCAATCCGATTCCCAACCAGCACGATTGGACCGTAGAACTGGCGTGTGAAATCGCTGCGAGCGCCTTCGGCCAGCGGATTCTCTGACCGGGCGGTATTTTACCGGCGGCGTTCGACCCGTCGGTATGGCGTTCCCGCTTGTGCCCCTCCAATCGGTTCCACCGTTCGCCGTTGCCCTGTTTGCCGGCGGCTTTCTCGTCGGTCTTGGACTGCTTGGCGCCGGCGCTCTTGTACTCTGGCGGTGGCGCGTCCTCAGCGCCGACGACGCTAACCAGTACCGGGCCGGCCTCGATGGGCCACTCGAAATCGAAGGATCGGTGACCCCCACAGCGGATGCGGACCCCTTCACCGCCCCGGTCAGTCGCGCCGAGTGTCTGGTCTGTGAAATCGAGGCACAAAAGTACCAGTCGAGCCAGCATGGCGGTAGCTGGCACACCGCCGAGTCCCGGACCACTGCCCGCCCGTTCGTCGTCGACTCACCCGTCGGGGAGATACGCGTCGAACCGGAGGGGGCAGACCTCATCCTCGATACCGAGACCGTCAACGAACTCGGCCCGAAGGACGAAGCCACTGGGTACACGAAGGCGTTTTTCGATGCTGTCGGCATCGAGCGGCGATCCGGGAGCATCGACATCGGCATCACCGAAGTCGGGACCGGCAGCAAGTACCGCATCCGCGAATCGCGGGTCGACGTCGGTGAATCCGTCTACGTCGCGGGACAGGCCACGACAGACGACCCGACGCTTTGCGGGTACGGCGGTTCCGATGCGGTCGTCCGGGCCAGCACTGGTCGTTCGCTCACCGACCGCCTCTTTGGCTTTCCGTTCATCATCGGCGACGGCGGCGAAGGGGCCATCCGGCGACACTTCCTGTGGCGTGGTCTCGCCCTGGCCGGCGGCGGCGTCGTTGCGACTGCCCTCGTGGCGGTGCTCGCCTCCACTGCCGTATAACGCTCCGGGCCCCGCCGGGCTTATGCAAGCGCCGGTCGTAGCCTGTTACCATGACACAGGACCCGCTGGCGTACGGTGACCTCGAAGAGGGGAAATGCAACTACTGGGCGTGGGACCCCACACTCCGTTTCGAGGCCGAGCGCGTCTATCCGGACGACGAGTTCGAGTGGGCCGCGCCGATTCTCGACGAGTACGGTGCCGTCGTGGGCACCACCATCGCGGACAACGCCGATGTCATCGACCGCAACGAACCACAGTTGCACACCTACGACGGCGACGGCGCGGTGCAAAATCACGTCGAGTACCACCCGCTGCAGTTCGAAAACGAGCGCATCACGTACGAGGACTTTCGACTGACACACGATGCCTTTCACGCGCCGCCCGAGCGCGACGAGCCGGTCGGACTACTCCATCCGTTGACGATGCAGACGCTGCTGTGTTACACCGACGTTGGCTTTGCCTGCCCCGCCTCGATGACCGTGGGTGCGGCCATTGTCTTGGAGAAGTTCGGCGACGAGGCCGTCCTGGAGTACGTCGAGGCGCTGACCGCGAGCGAGTACGACGACCACATCGAGGGCGCGATGTTTCTCACCGAAAAACAGGGCGGGTCGGACGTAGGCGCAAACGAGACCACAGCACGAAAACAGCCGGACGGGACCTACGAACTCACCGGCGAGAAGTGGTTCTGCTCGAACATCGACGCCCAGGGGGCACTCGCTCTCGCCCGCACGCCCGACGCGCCCGAGGGGACCGAGGGCCTCTCGCTCTTTGTGGTCCCGCATACGCGACCGGACGGCTCGCTCAACGACGCCACGTTCCGCCGTCTGAAGGACAAACTCGGCACGCTCTCGGTCCCGACCGGCGAAATCGAGTTCGAGGGCGCGACGGCCTACCTCGTCGGCGAGGAGGGCCAGGGCTTTCGCCAGATGACGGAGATGCTCAACTACGAGCGCATCACGAACGCCACCGGCGCCGTCGGCGCGATGGGACGGGCGTTGCTGGAAGCGAAGATCCACGCGGCCGACCGCGAAGTGTTCGGAAAGCGGATTCAGGAGTACCCACTGCTGCGCCGTGACCTGGCCGAGATGACCGTCGACTACGAGGCTGCGGCGGCCTTTAGTTTCGAGGCGGCAAAGTGGTACGACCGGAGAGAACGCGCCTACCCGGAGCAGGACACAGACGCGTTCCGCCTGATGCGCCTGCTCGTCCCCATCGCGAAGTACAAGACCGGCGAGATGGTCGTCGACACCTGCTCGTACGCCATGGAGATACTCGGCGGCAACGGCTACGTCCGCAACCGCGTCACTCACCGCCTACTTCGTGATGCTCAAGTTCTCCCGATTTGGGAGGGCACCTCCAACATCCTCTCACTGGACGTGTTGCGAGCGCTAAAGCGCGAAGACGCCCACAAAGCGCTCTTTCGGCTGGTCAACGACCACCTCGACAGCGTCGACCATCCGTTTCTCGACCCATTCGCCAACACCGTCGAGTCGGCGTTTCACGGCCTCCAGACCGCACTCGCGACGCTCGCTGGCGGGGACGCCGATTACGCCCAGTACCACGCCAAACGGCTCGCTGACCTCATCTTCGACGTTGTTTCGGGCGCTGTCCTCCTCTCGGAAGCACAGCAACAAATTGCCAACAAAGGTAACGCCAGAAAAGCACTGGTCGCGGAGTGGTTCGTCACCGACCGTCTCGAAGACGAGGACGCATACGGCATCACGAGTGGCGAGACGACCGGCGACGAGTACTTCGATGCTATCGCCCGGCACGGCGGCGTCGAACCCGAGACGCTGGTCGAGGAGGTCCCGGCTGACGATTAGAAAAATAC
>CAZOQK010000004.1:0-31687 GCA_964581735.1 uncultured Halobacteriales archaeon
CGTCGTTGCCAGCGACGTGGGCGCGAAACTGGGGCTGGTCACGCTCGCCGTCACCGGTCGCCCCAGCCACGAGGGGCTCGGCTCGCGGTTGCTCGGCGCGGGCGCCGGGCAGTTGCTACCTGGGTTCGCTCTTGTGGCACCGGCCGCAGTCTTCACCTGGCCCAGCCCCGCCGCGACGGCCGCCGTCCTCGCCGGGCCGACCATCGCGCTCGCGCTTGGGGCTTGGGCACATCGTACGCTTGATGGCGTCGGCGGTGATGTCTTCGGCGCGACCAACGAACTGGCGCGGGTCGTCGGACTCCACGCGGGGGTGGTCGTGTGGACGCTCTGGTGATGTGTGGCGGGAAGGGAACACGCCTCGGCAGCGAGCGTGAGAAGCCGCTGGTCCCCGTCGGCGGCGTTCCGATGGTCGAACGCGTCATCCGTGCGCTTGCCGGGAGCGCCGTCGATCGCATCGTCGCCGTCGTCTCGCCGGCGACGCCGGAGACGGCAGCGAGAGTCGACTGTCCAACGATAGAGACGCCGGGCGAGGGCTACGTCCCCGACCTGAACCGGGCGCTGGCCGACGACCGCATCACCCGGCCGGTGCTGACCGTCGCCGCCGACCTGCCCTTGCTAAACGCCGGGGCGGCCGATAGCGTCCTCGCCGCTGGGGTGGGGTCCCGGTCGGTGGTCGTCCCGGTCGGCCGCAAACGCGCGCTCGGGTTGAGCGTCGACACACAGTTTCGCTACCGGGGACTGGCCGTGACCCCCGCCGGTATCAACGTCGTCGACGCTGATGACGATAGCCCCCTGCTGCGACGGGCCCCACAGTATGCGTACAACGTCAACAGGTGGGAAGACTGTCGGGCCGCGAACTGGCGGCTTGCGGGCCGGTCGTAGCGTTCAACGCCAATGTTAATCAGGAACAACGCAGAATAGAGTGACAGATGGATCCTGACGCGGTAGACGGCCTGCGCGGCGACAGCGAGACGGCCGCGAGTGGCGATGCCACGGCCATCGGCGCGGGTCGGGTGCCACACGGCAGCAGCGAGGACCCACAGGTGCTGGATTTCAGCGCGAACACGAATCCGGTGCGGCCCGATATCATCGCCCAAGTGTACGACGCAGCGCTCTCGGCCGCGGAGTCGTATCCGTCGGAGGACTACTACGAGTTCCGGGCGGCGGCGGCCGACTACGTCGGCTGTGAAGCCACTGAAGTAATCCCGACTGCGGGCGGGCTGGCGGCCATCCGGCTCGCGATTGCCACGACAGTCAGGTCGGGCGAGGACGTGCTGGTGCCGACGCCGAGTTTCGCCGAGTACGCCCGTGAAGTCAGGCTGCAGGGTGCAACCCCGGAGCGCGTGCCCCACGACGAGGTACTCGGCGCCGACCCCGGCGAGTACGCGTTTGTCGTCGTCTGTACGCCAAACAACCCGACGGGCGACGCCTACGACCCGGATGCGCTCCGGGCGTTTGCAAAACGGTGTCGCGCGGCCGACACGCCGCTGCTGGTCGATGAAGCCTTTATCGATTTTACCAACCTGCCGTCGCTGGCCGGGACGGATGGTGTCATCGTCGCGCGCTCGCTGACGAAAATCTTCGGCCTGCCGGGGATTCGGTCGGGCTTTGCCGTCGCGACCGGCACCTACCGCGACCGGCTGGAGACAGCGCGGCTGGCGTGGGGGCTGAGTTCCGTCGCAGCCAGCGTCGGCACCCACTGTCTGGGTGACCGCCAGTTCGTGCGGGAGACACGCGAGCGGGTCGCCAGCGAGCGGGCGCGGCTGGCCGACCGGCTCTCCGCCCGGTTCGATGTCCACCCCTCGGATGCCCCGTTCCTTCTGCTCGACTGCGGGGACAGCGCGACCGTCGACGAACTCATCGAAGCGGTCCAGGAGTACGACATCGCCGTCCGGGATGCACGGACGTTCGAGGGGCTGGACCACCACATCCGCGTCGCGGTTCGCCTGCCCCACGAGAACGACCTGCTGCTCGATGCCCTCGATGTTTGAGACGAGGGTCCGGGACGGCGTCTGCCAGCTAAGCCACGACCAAACACGCTGGCTGGCCACCGGCTGGGACGGCGGTTACCGGACTGGGACGAGTGCATCGAACATCTCGGTCCCGACTGGCTTTGACCGCACCGACCTCGAATCCTATACAGAGGAGCGACTGACCCGTGCCGGCTTCGAGCGGTCGGGGCCAGTGTTACTGACCGGCGTCGACCTGGCTCACGCTCGCGGGGCGCGTGCCGGCAGCGTCACCGTCGTCGCGACGGTCGGCCTCTCGAACCCGGCGACACTCCCCGTTGAGGGGCGGCGGCTGAACGCCGGGGAGTCCGGCGACACCGACGCACCCGATGCCACCGATACGCACGACGACCAGCCGGTCGGGACGGTGAATCTCCTCGTTGGCACGACCCGGGCGCTCGACGACGGGGCGCTCGCGACGCTGCTCGCCACGGCAGTCGAGGCCAAGGCGGCCACGCTCCAGTCGCTGACCGGCTTCACCGGGACGACCAGTGACGCCGCCGCCGTCGGCTGTGACCCGGCCGGCGACCCCGCGGCGTTTGCGGGCAGTGGCACCGCCGTCGGCAGCGCGGCCCGGGCCTGCGTCCGTGACACGCTCCGGGCAAGCCTGGAGTCGCGCTACGCCGATGGCGGTCTAGCCGCGTCCGTCGCCGAGGCCGACCACGGCGCTGTCACCGACCGCACCACCGACCCGTTCCGGCCGTAGCACAACAGCTATTTCTCTAGGACAACTCGACTTTAGCAACCGCAATGACCGACACGGAGGGAGCACCGGCGGTGCAGGCACAGGACATCGAGCCAGCGGCACCCGAGGAGTTCGGGCTGGTACAGGTGTGGTGGGGCGACGGGAAGGGGAAAACTACAGCGGCGCTGGGGATGGCGATGCGGGCGGCGGGGCACGGCTACCGCGTCCACGTCCTCCAGTTGATGAAAGGCGGCACCGGTACCGTCGAGGACGTACGCGGCGAGTACAACGCGATGGCCGCGCTGCCGGGCATGAGCTACGAGAACTCCGGGCACTACGGCTGGCACGGCTTCATGGACGGGTCCGACGACGACGAACACGAGGCGAAAGCACAGGCCGCACTCGCCCGTGCCCGAGAGATACTCGAAGCATCAGAAGCCGCGGCCCTCTCAGGGCCACTTGCCCTCGACGGCACTCCGGAGGAAGGCGTTCACATGCTCGTCATCGACGAGATCTGCTACGCTGCAAACCGTGGGCTGGTCGACCCGGACGCAGTCCGCGAACTCATCGCAGACAAACCCAACGATCTCGAACTGGTCCTGACAGGCGGGCACGAACGGCCCGAATACCTCGTCGACGAGGCCGACCTGGTGACGAACGTCCGCAAGGAGAAACACCCAATCGAGGCCGGGCAAGGCGCCCGGAAGGGGACCGAGTACTGAGATGGGAGACGGCAGGACCGACGCTACACGGACCATCCTCGTCGCGGGCACCGCTAGCCACGTTGGGAAGTCGACCGTCGCTGCCGGCCTGTGTCGTATCCTTGCCGACCGCGGTGTCCCCGTCGCCCCGTACAAGGCCCAGAACATGAGCAACAACGCCCGCGCAGTCCCCGTGGAAGGACGGGCTAGCGGTGGCGAGATCGGCGTCTCACAGTACGTCCAGGCCCGGGCCGCTCGCGTCCCGCCCTCGGTCGATACGAATCCCGTCCTGCTCAAGCCCCGTGGCGAGGGTGAGTCACAGGTTGTTCTCCGCGGCGAGGCAGTCGGTCATTACAGCGCCGGCGAGTACTACAACGCCCACTGGGAGAAGGCGCTGGACGTGGCACGGACCGCCTACGACCGACTCGCCGACGAGTACGACGTTATCGTGGCGGAGGGTGCGGGCTCCATCGCGGAGCCGAACCTCCGTGACCGTGACCTCGCGAACGTCGAAACAGCCCGCTTTGCCGATGCCGATATCCTGCTCGTGGCCGACATCGAGCGCGGCGGCGTCTTCGCCAGCCTGGTCGGTACACTGGAACTCCTTTCGGACGACCTCCGCGAGCGTGTCGCCGGCGCGGTCATCACGAAGTTCCGCGGGGACCGCTCGATTCTCGGACCGGGCATCGACGATTTCGAGTCACGAACCGGTGTCCCCGTTCTGGGTGTGGTCCCGTACGACGACCCAGGGCTTCCCGAGGAAGACAGCGTCTCGCTGCCGTCCGAATCCGATGGTTCTCTCGAAGGTACTAACGATAGAATCCCAGAACATCGGGCAGTCACGGTCGCGGTCCCGCGTCTGCCGCGCATCTCCAACTTCACTGACTTCGGTCCGCTCGCACGCGTTCCCGGTGTGCGTGTCTCGTACGTCCCACTCGGCGTGGCTCTCGACGCCGACGCGCTCGTCATTCCGGGAACGAAAAACACCGTCGACGATTTGCTGGCGCTGCGTGAGGCCGGGATGGCCGACCGCATCCGGGAGTTCGACAGCCCGGTCGTCGGCATCTGTGGCGGTTACCAGATGCTCGGGGAGCGAATCACAAATAGTTCCCTCGAAGGAACCGGTGACGATGACGTTGTTCGTGGACTCGGACTGCTGCCGGTCGAGACGACATTTCGAGCGGACAAACGCGTCGAGCCAGTCAGCGTCGACATGGAGGGTGTCGGCCCGCTTTCGGGTGCAGACGGGACGGTCACCGGCTACGAGATTCACATGGGACGAACGCGGCTGGTGGACGACGGTGCGACACCCGTTGGCACGAGCGGTGCGGCAACCGACCGCGTACTCGGAACCTATCTCCACGGCCTCTTCGAGAACCCGAGCATGCGGCGTGCGTTCGTCACAACCGTTCGTGAATCGGCAGGGCTCGACCCGCTGGAACGGTCGACCGCCGACCGCTCACCGCACGACCGGGCGGCCGACCTGCTCCGGGAGTACATCGCTCTCTCGGAACTGTTCGGTGACGACTGAACGGGCGGGATGCCAGCATTTATACCACAGAGCGAAACAAAAGCCGGTAGGATGGTCGAAGCGTTCGCCGTCGCCAGCGGCAAGGGTGGGACGGGCAAGACGACGAGTACGCTCGCGCTGGGGATGGCACTCGCAAAGACACACGACGTGACGGTTATCGACGCCGACACCGGGATGGCGAACGTCCTCTTTCACGCCGGCCTCGCCGACGTGGAGACGACGCTGCACGACGTGCTCGCGGGAACCGCGGACGCCCGGGAGGCAGTCTACGACCGGTTCGGCATGGACGTGGTCCCCTGTGGCACGTCACTTTCGGGCTTTCGTGAGGCGGACCCAGACAGGTTACAGCACGTGGTCGCGACACTCGCCGCGGACACCGATGTCATTCTCCTTGATTCGGCAGCGACGCTCGGAAGTCGCGCCGCTGTCCTTCCAATCGTCCTTGCGGACCGTATCGTGGTCGTGCTCCAACCGACGATTCCCTCGCTGTCCGACGGGCTGAAAGTCCAGGAGTACGCCACCACCTACGATACCGGCGTCGCGGGTGTCGTCTTCAACCGCGTCACCGACGATGCCAACATCGACACGATTGCCGAAAAAGCCGGCAACTACTTTTATGGCGAGACGCTGGCGACGGTTCCCGAGAGCGACGCCGTCCGCGGTGCGCGACGGGCAGGGAAGCCACTCCTCGCTCACGCCCCCGACACCCCGGCCGCGACCGCATACCGCGGGGCAGCTGAACGGCTCGACGTACGGCCGGGCGGGCCGGACGCAGTCGCAAACAGGTTCCGCCGCGCGGTTGTTCCCGACGAGCTATGAAACTGCCACAGGGTCGCCTCGTTCGCAAGCGGGTCGTGACCGACGTGGGGACTGTCCTCGCGACGGCACTTGACGAGCACCTGACCGGCTACGCCCGCCTCGAGTCACAGGACGCGCTCTTGCTCGGTGCCGACGGTGTCGGTATCCTCACCTTCGAGGCCGGGATTCCGACCGTCGCCTATCACACCGGCACCGACAGCGCCGGTCCGGACGCACTCGCCGACATCGCCGTTGCCGGACCACATCGGCTCGAACTGTACGAACTCCCGGCGTCGGAACTGGCCGACATCCACGACACTGACTCCCTGCGTCTTCCGCCGGAGTTGCCAGCAGAGCGTCTCGCCGGCAACCCGACGCTGGCGGAGCGAACGCTCTCGGCGGCCCCGAGCGACCGACCGGGCGAACAGGGCGACTCGGCCGACGGGGCCGGCGCTGTCGAAGCGTTTCTGGACGACGAGGAAACGATTGCGGCGATTCAGAGTCGCGCCAGCGACCAGGCACAACAGCGTGCCGACGAGTGGAATCTCAGACGTTGACTGGAATCCACCAGACCCGGCTCCGTCCGCCGACTTTCTTGCTCTTGAGGTCCGTCTCGTCCTGGAGCTGGTGGAGTTTGTTCAGTGCCGTTCGTCGGGAACAGTCGAGTCGGTCCGCGATCTCGCTGGCGGTCAGCGGCTCGGCGTAATCGTCGCGCGATTCGAACACCTCGGTGACATCCGAGAGCGTGAACTCGGTGTCGCGGCCCTGTGGGCTCATACCTGACTGTAACACGGCATCTGTCATATTCTTTCCTACGTGCGTAGCTACGCGCTTCCCGCGGCAGGAGCCGTGAGAATCCGTGTCGTTTCGCGGTCACCGCTCTGGGCGGTGATGGAGATGTCGACGGCAACTGCTAGAACGTGTGTACTCCCACTGCGGTTCTGGACCACGACGCCGCGGTCCGCCCGACACGACCCGAACGCTCTGTCGGGGCCGCCGGGGCAGTTGGCACTGACCCACGCCTGCGCTCGCGATCCGTTGTACGATATCCGAACCGCACTGCCGCGCTCGAGGCCGGAGCGACGGAGTGTCTGGAGCGAGGAGTTCAACCGCTGCCGGACTGTCGAGACGGCCGCTGACCGGTCATCCCAGCCATGGACACCGGGAACGCCGTTGCTCGCCTCGACGAGCGTGCGGGAGAGCGGCCGGTCGACATCAGTAAGCGTCGTCCGCTCGTCAGCGGACTGGCTCTCCGCGTGATAGCCGAGCTGGAGGTAGGCCAGTGCCATCGGGACGAGTGCCAGCGCGAGCGCCGCCGCGGCGAGCACGACGAGCTGGCCACGGTCGTCGGTCATGCGTACCACACCCGGAGGGTGACCTGTCCGTGCCGTGTGGTGCTCATCGAAACCCCGGTCGGAACGCCGTCGGGCATCGGATGTCCAGCGGAGCCGTGCCGCGTCTCGACCCGGAACATGACGTTATCGGGGAGGATGCGCTCGAGCCGTTGGATCAGGTCCCCTTTCTCTCGCTCGAAGGAACTGTTCGACGAGACGATTTCGGAGAGTCGTGTCGTCTCGCCGTGTGCTGGCTCTTCAGCCGCAAGCACGGTGAGCGTATCGTCGGCGTAGGCGTCGAGCTGTGCGCGGTCGGTGGTCGGTTCGGAGACCCCGAGCGCGAACGTGAACGTAACGCCGAGCAGGAGGAGCACACCGATAGCCGCCTCGACGGCCGTCAGTGACGCCTGCGCTCTAGCCATCGACAGTCACCCCCAGTTGCGCCTTCTCCGTCTCGATTGGGTAGTAGGTGAGACGGACGGTTCCCCGCGAGAGCGACGCGTTACTCTCGAAGGAAATGGCCGCAGTCTCGTATCGGGACGGGTGAAGTGTAAAGGTCCCGCGAAGGCCAGAGCTGTTCTGGAGGACGACCCGGTCCCCGACCCTGACCGCCGAGACGGTCCGATTGAGGCCGGGCCGAATCGCGAGTCGGACGCGGTCGGTGCGGCGCGGTAACGTGACACTGTTTGCGACGGCAAACGATGGTGTGAGCGTTCGTCTCTGGCGCTCGCGGACGACGACGAGACGCTCTATCGAGCGGCCGCTGTCGACGGAGCCGGTCGATACCAGCGTGGTTCCGTCGAGGGTAATCAGTGCGTTAGTTCCGTTTGCGAGTCCGTAGTCGCTGCGCAGTGTCGTTTCGGTTATGTTCGCAAGCGCCGACTCGTCGATGACGTTTTGTCGTGTAGTCAGCGGACCGTCGGCACTGACGAGTCGGTCCGAGAGCGTGACCGCGGCCTGTCGGTCGAGTGCGTCGCGGTCGGCGGAGGCAAGTGCCCCGTTTGCGACCGTGACACCGAGCACGACAACGGTGGTGAGAACGAGGAATGCAAGGCCAAGCGCCGGCAGGGAGAGTTGGCCCCGCATCACGAGCCCCCCTGCAGTGAGAGCGTCTGATTCGATGGCGGCCCCGACATGGTGACCACCAGTGTCCCACCGCTGTGGTAGGTGTTGTTCCGGACGGTGACGTTTCGCGGCACGGCAAGGCGTGTCCGGGCGTCGAGTGCGTCGTTGGGATGGTCGAGGCGGAGGGTTCGGTTCCCGAGGACGAGCCGATACTGCTCGTCACGAATCGTTGCGGGGAGGTTGACTTCGACGCGTGTGGTCGCGGTTCCGTCGGTGGCGGGCCGTGCCTGTTCGACGTGGTCGGCGGCCGTGGCCAGCACCCGTTCGCCGAGTTCGTCCCCGGTCGCGGCGCGGTAGTCCGGCACCAGCCCACCGACGAGGAGCCCGGAGACGCTCGCGATGTAGAGAACAGTCAGTCCGGCAGCGAGGAGCTTCCCGACGACCGGGCTGACCGCGCGGTTATCCATCGGCCACCTCCAGCGAGAGGGTGTGTGTGACGAGGTATCCTTCACGTGCCTCCGAGTAGGTGGCGACTGTCGACGCGACGCCGTCGCCGTCGATGTCCCGACGGCTGAGCGAGGCGTTCTGGTCGGCGAAGTACGGCTCGAACGCGTCCGGTGTCCTCGTCTCGAGGGCCACCTCGTATCGGCCGGGGCCGAGCGTCCGGCGGTCGTGGGTCACGTTGGTCCGGAGCGTGACTGTCGTCCCCCCGGTACCCGAGACTGCAACGTCGTCGGCCCCGAGAACGGGCGCGCCGACGACAAGCACGTCGGTGCGCTCGGAAGTAGTTATCGGGGGTGTCGCGGCCAGCCAGCCGCCTTCGGCCCGGCCGCGAACGACCGCCCCGGCGAGAAAGGTGACGCGGCGGTCCTCGGCAGTGAAGACGAGCGCGTCGACGCTACGGTTGGCAACGAGTGTCCCGTTGCGATAGACCCGGAGATCGCGATCAGCGGTCTTCAGAGTGCCGTCAGCGAAAGTGAGCCTGTCGGTGTGTGGACCGGTGTGGGAAACCGGCTGGAGTGCCGAGTCCATCTCGTCGGCGATTCGCGTCGCGTCGGCGTGGGCGGTCTGTGCGTCTATGACCTGGCCGACGCCGACCGTGAGCGCACCCAGCGCGAGCACCGAGATGCCAAGCATAAGCGCGACGCCGACGACGTGGGATTGTGCGCGGCTCATGCGAGTCCCAGCCCCACGAAGACGACGTAGGTCAGCCCGACGAGAATCGCCGAGTGAAGCAATGCCTCGTATCGCCCGCGGCTCGCCGTCCCGGCGAACCAGCCACAAGCGGCGACCGTCGCCTGGGTGACGAGATAGAACCGCTCGCGGTCACGCGCCGGGTCGACGGCGTTGGGGTCCAGCCCGATACCGGCGTTTGTGTTCGACACCGTCGAGAGCTGTGCGAACCCATCGAGGACGGCGGCGTTGACCGCGACCACGATACCGACGACGAGCAGTGCTGTCGTCCATCCGACGGCGGCGTAGACGAGCAACCGCGAGCGGAGCGCCTTGCGTTCGTGGTAGAGGCGACCGATTTCTGTCTCCAGCGTCTCGAAGACATCCTCAGTGTCGCTGCCCGCTTCGAGCGCGCCGACGACCAGGCCGACAGTCTGGGAGGCAAGCGGTGTCCCGACGCGGTCGACAAAACGGTCGAGTGCGGCCGCCCGCACGTCTGACTCGTCGTCGACGCCGGTCGTCAACCCGAGATTAAAAGCAAGGTCCTCCACGTCGGGCTGGAGTGCTCCGAGGTCGACCTCGCGTGCGACCCGGTCGACTGCGTCGGGGAACGGGCGCCCGAGGCTGACGTGACCCGAGACAGCGTGGACGAAGTCACGTATCTCGCGGTCTTTCGCATCGTCCTTCCTGGCCCGCCGGACCGCGACGAGTCCGACCGGGATGCCGTAGCTTGCGTAACTTAACAGCAGGACGTTCACCGGTGCGTAGTCAAGTGCCCAGAGCCCGGCGGCGACAACAAGTGCCGGGAATGCGAACACGTGTGCCGCGCTGGCAGGGTTGGTGATCGCCGTGTCGAAGACCCCCGACAGCGTGCCCGAGGCGTCGTAACTCGGCGTTGCGTGGTCGGTCGGCCGGAGCGATGCGACGATACCGGACGCGCCGACGCCGACGGTCAGCACGAAGGCGACGCTGCCGTAGATGAGGAGTGCCCTGAGCGTGACCGCGCCAATCGGCGTCCGAACCGGCTCGGACAGTCCCGGTGCGAGGACGCTGGCGACGGTGAGGATGAGCACCGCGAGCGCGGGGAAGACCAGTAAAACGACGAACAGTTCGGCGACGAGTTCGAGATAGCCGCTAGCGCGCTCGCGCACCCGGGCCTGCTTCTGTGAAAGGAGCCGTCCCTCCATCTTGAGATACCCCTCCAGCGAGTCGCTCCCCTGTGCGGCGTGTTCGCGGAACTTCAGAAGAAACGGCGAGAGTAGGTCCCGAGAGGGGGTGTCACGGGCGACCATCGACAGGCCCTCGTCCAGACTCCCGGTGAGTGTCGCCTTGTTTAGTGCTGCCCGAAGCGAGTCGGCGGTCGCGCCGTAGACCCGCTGGTCGGCAACCCGGCGGAGCATCGTCCGCTGGTCGTTCGTCCCCGAGGCCAACACCCGCAGGTACCGGACTGCGCCGGGAAGTGTGCGCTCGATTTCCTCCCGGCGCATCGCAGCCGCCCGCCGGAGGTAGAGTCCGCCGAGTCGGACGACAGCACCCCTCGTCGCCGCCGCGACGACCACACCTGCGAACACACCGATATAGAGTCGCGGAATCGATGGCAGTGTCAGACGGTTGATGAGGGGGAGCCCGTTCGAGAGGAACTCGAGGGCACTATCGACGAGGGAGGTCGGGACAGCCACGACGATGAGAACAGTCACGAGCGCACCCGCGAGCGCGAGTGCCCACGCAAGGCCATAGGTGCGCGCCAGGAAGACATCGAAGCTGGTCGCGAGGCCGGCGGCACGGTAGCTGTGCCGGTCGCGTTCGTGGGCCGCGGCGTCGGCGTGCCGTGAGAACAGCGCGTAGAGTCCCCGGTCGAGCGGGCCGAGACGGGTGGTGTCAATGTCCGGTGCCATCACCACTCCCCCGTCTCCGCGACCCGTGGCCGCGCTCCCCCGTCTGTCGTCTGTGCAATCGCTCGACGGTCGCTGCCTCGTCGGTCTTCAGGTCCGCGAGCAAATCGAACAGCGTCCCAAAGTCGTCGATCGACTCCCGGACAAAATACTGCACGTAGCGGTGTTTGCGGTGGAACTCCGCTTCGACATCCTCAACCGGTCTGTCGGTCATCGCGGCGACGCGCTCGAACGTGCGGAGCTTACACTGCCGTTCGTCCCCGTCGCTCGTCGTGGCCGTTCCAGTGGCCTCGGCCCCGTTGTCGAGGTCCGGATGGTCGTAGGCAAAGCCGAAGTTGCCGTCGGGGTCGCGCCACGCGACCGCGTTCCAGTAGACCTTGGTCCCCTGCTTTTCGACGACGCCACACCGCTCGTCGCGGTCCAGTTCCCCGAACGATTGTTTATCGAGCAGTTCGACGGCTTCCCCGACGTAGCGTTCGCCGTCAGCGCGGTGTGGGAAGACCACGAGATCGAGTTCCCGCAGGAGGTACGGCGGTAGGCCCTGCTCAACGACGCGATTGACCAGGCTCTCTACATTCTCCGCGTGGGTCGTCCCGATGAGACCGTGACCGGTGTTGAGCGACTCGGCGAACGTCTCGAAACTCGCCGTGGTGTTGACCTCCGCGATAATCTCGACATCGGGGTTGAGGTAGTTCGCTTCGGTCATCAGGTCGGCCATCGTCACGCGCTTGTGCTCGCTCTCGTGGTCCCGGGTCGCCAGGGAGACGCCTGTCTCGTGGGGCAGGCGGACTTCGCGGCTCCCCTCGTCGATACTGATGGGGCGGTCCCGGAATGGGACAAACGGCATGTGGGCATTCATGAGCGTCGTCTTGCCGACCCCCGTCGGGCCCGAAAACAGCACGACGCCGTGGTGTTCGTAGACCAGCCAGAGCAGGGCGACCAGTTCCGTCGAAAGGCTGTCGCCACGGACGAGGTCGGTCGGCGTGAGCGCGTCGCTTGATTGCTTGCGAATCGAGATGTGTGGGCCGTCCTCGCTGACGGTTGGGAGTGCGACCGCACAACGGATCGTCTCCTCGGCGCCGTCGGGTTGGAGATTGACCTTCGCGCTCGGCGTCGAGGCGTTGAGTTCGGTGCCGTCGTCGGCGGCCAGCTGGGTGACGACGTTGACGAAAGGCTGTTCAGACTCGAAGGTGAGATTCGTCGGCACACGGCCGTCGTGGCCGGTTTCGGGCCGCGGGACGACTTTGATGCGCTCGCCGACCCGGTTGGCCTCGATATCTTCGAGCATTGGGTCCCGGATCGGGATGGTGAGTTTCCCGTAGCCGACGTAGTCCCGCAGGACGTAGTAGACCAGGTCGGAGAGCCGGTCGTCAGCGTAGCGGCGGTCGACCGGCGGGAGCGCAAGGTCGTACTCGGCGAGTGCGGAGCGGACGCGTGACCGAACCGAGTCCAGCCACGCGCGGGTGTCCCGGCCGCGCAAGCGGCGCGCGAGCAGTTCTTCGGCACGCTCGCGGACGAAGGCCGTCTCGTCATCGATGATACCGTCGACGGTCGTCTCCCAGAGGCGCTCTTTGGCCTCGTTGATGAGTGCCTCGTCGCCGGGCAACAGGTCCGGTTCGCGGACGGCGTATTTTGCCGTGAAGGGATCGTTACCCAGCAGGTTCTCCCGGTAGAGCACGACCGGAATCGAGAAGTCATGGAAGTCGACGGTGTGGCGCTGGATGCGTTCGCTGGCAAAGCGCTCGATAAAGTCAGGGTCGGGCGGCAGGTCAGTGACCGCCGGGGCGTAGTCGGTGGTGTGGACGACGATGCCGGCGTCGTCGGTGTCGGCCACGTCGATGGTGTCGTCGAGTGCATACGGCGTCAGGTCGCCGAGACACGCGAGCGCGGCGAGTGCGTGGTACGTGACCCGACGGTGGCTGGCGTTCGGGCGCTCGACCAGGCGCTCGATGACGCGCTCGTGTTTCGGGGCGAAGCCATCGGTCATGCGTTCGACAGCACCCTCGCGCGTGCGGGGCCGTTCGAGGTGGGCGTCCGCAAAGTACGACTCGATGCGGTCGAGTGCCGCCTCATCGCCGTCGGTCAGCGGCGGTTCGCGGACATCGTAGGTGAAATCCCGGCCGTGGTCGGCGATGGTGACGACCACTCCCGGATGGACCTCGTACTGGCTTCGCACGTCGGGTGCGTACCACGCCTCCGGGTCGTCCGGCGGCAACGGCGGTGGTACCGACCCCCTGTCGCTCGATTCCCCCCGCTCGGCCGTCACCTCCAGCGTCTTGTCGGCCATGGACGGGGGTGGCACGCTCTTCTGACTTAAAATTCGGTGAAATACATCCGATATTCGGTGGCAGGTTCGTTCCTGGACTGCGCGAGCGGCGGGGTCCGTCCACAGTCACGGCGTTTCTTTCCCTTGAGACACCGGACGAGTGGTGTGGACTTGCTCACGGTGGCTGCTGGCAGGGGGCACTCGTCGCGTTCGTCCGTCGGCGTGGCTCGTCGGACCGTCAAATAAAGTCTCCGAGGGCGAGGTGATTCGGGCGAAGGTGCTGTCGTTCGACGGAGACGGACCTCCGCCGACGCGACCCCGCGTCGGGTGACGGCGGCGCCGGGGTGTCCCGGCTGCCCCGAGAGACGCTGGTGTAGGTAGACACTGTTAGATTTACAACCAGTTCTCCCGTGGCGTTGGGCAAACCCCGACGCGACAGGACCTGGTCGTAGGCGGGGCTCAGCCGCCCAATCCATGACAGAGACAACGCGCCCACCGCACCCGATCGGTATCGACAAAAAAACCGCGGACAATTGTGCTGTACGTTCGGTCGGACATCTCCGCGGCCAGTCGGCGCCAGATAGACGGCGTCACCGAGCGTCTCGAAGCGCTGGCGGAGACGCCGCTCGGTGAGGAGGTCCGACTCGAACAGTGGCCGCCACAACACTCTATCGGCACGGCCGCAGGCGCCGGACAGTCACCGCGTGGAGAACTCGTTGGCGAGTTCAAAGCGTGGGCCACGGACCGGGACGTGTCGCTGCGCCCGGCCATCCGCCGGCAGGTCGTGCCGGGGTCGCTGGTCGGCGCGGGCGATGCGTACAGCGAGGTTCGCGTGCCGGTCATGACGCTTGGACTGTACGCCGAGGACACGGACGACCTGTGCGGAGTCGTCCACGGCCGAGTCCCAGGGGGGAGAACGGACGACGTTCACCGTTGGCGATTGGCTCGACGCCGCCGAGACGGAAGCACCGGCCGTGCTCTCCGGGCAGGGAACCGGGTCCGGGGGGCAGGACTCGACGGCGTAGCGGGGGCCGCGTAATCCTGATTTTTCACGTGAAACGGAGTGGGGACACACCCGACCGGGAGCCCCGGGTGGGTCGGGGATGGCGGCGGGAACGATCGACGGGCCGGTGTTTATACCGGTCGGGCCCGTCCCGACCGACATGAGCGGGCCGCGACTCGGCGTCGATGTCGGGGGGACGTTCACCGACGTCGTCCTCGCGACAGACAACGGTGTGACGACAGCGAAAGTACCCACGACGGAATCAGACCAGAGCGAGGGCGTCGTCGCCGGAATCGAGACCGCCTGTGAGGAGGCAGGTGTCGAACCCGGTGAAATCACGCAGTTTCGTCACGCGACGACAGTCGCCACGAACGCACTACTGGAGAAGACGGGCGCGAAGACGGCACTCGTCACGACAGAGGGCTTTGGCGACGTTCTCGAAATCGGGCGCCAGGACCGTCCAGCGCTGTACGACCAGACGGTGCGAAAGCCGACACCGCTGGTGCCGGAGGGGCGGCGCTTCGAAGTGGACGAGCGGGCGACCACCGAGGGTGTCGAACGGCGCGTGAGCGACGATTCACTGGAAGGAATCATCGAGCGGGTCGACGCGGCGGCCGTCGAGAGCATCGCCGTCTCGTTTCTACACGCCTACGCCCATCCCGAGAACGAGCGCCGGGTGGCGGCGGCGCTGCGCGAACGGACCGACACGGCGGTTGTCGCCTCACACGAAACGCTGGCGGCGTTTCGCGAGTACGAGCGGACGGCGACGACCGTCGCCGAGGCCTATCTCACACCGGTCATCGACCGGTACCTCGCTCGACTAGAAACAGAGGTGGGTGAGCGTGGGGTCCCCACGCCACGCGTGATGCAGTCAAACGGAGGCATCGCCGATGTCGAGACGGTCCGGCGAAACGCCGTGACGACCGCACTCTCGGGGCCGGCCGCTGGTGTCGTCGGTGCCTCACTGTTCGACCCCCGTTCGCACGACGGCAGTATTACGTTCGACATGGGCGGGACATCAAGCGACGTGGGCCTCATCCAGGACGGAAATATCGGAGAGACGACTGACGCGAATGTCGGCGGCCATCCGGTTCGGGTGCCGATGGTCGACGTGGAGACGGTCGGTGCCGGCGGCGGGTCGATTGCGTGGGTCGACGATGGTGGCGCGCTCCGTGTCGGGCCGCGCTCGGCGGGCGCTGAGCCCGGTCCAGCCTGCTACGGCCAGGGCGGGAGCGACCCGACGGTCACCGACGCTAACCTCGCACTCGGCTACCTGGGTGCGGGGACCACACTCGGTGAGAGTCTGGAACTCGACGCGGCGGCCGCGAGGGATGCCCTGGGCGAACTCGGCGAGCAAGCGGGGATGGAGACGGTGACAGAGGCGGCCCGCGGAGTCTACCGCGTCGCGAACGCGACGATGGCACGCACTATCCGGCGGGTAACCGTCGAGCGTGGCCACGACCCCCGCGAGTTCGCACTCGTCGCTTTCGGGGGCGCCGGGCCGATGCACGCCACCGCGCTTGCCGAGCGGCTGAACGTCGGGACGGTCGTCGTCCCGCCGGCAAACGGCGTCCTCTCGGCACTGGGGTTGCTGGCGGCCGACGAACGGCACGACGCGATTCGGACACACAGAACGGCGCTCACAGAGGCCGACAAAGAGACAATTGAGGCTGCGTACGCGGACCTGACTACCTCGGTTCGCGAGGACGTGAGTGCCCCTGGGGATATGGCCGTCACACGGCAGGCCGACCTGCGGTACGCCGGGCAGAGCCACGAACTCACGGTGTCAGTGCCGGACCCGTTCGACGCCGCGGCCGTCGCAGCGCGCTTCGGGGACGCTCACGGACGCGCTCGCGGCTACCGGCTCGACGACGAACCGATTGAACTCGTCACTCTCCGCGTGACAGCCGTCGTCGACGGGACGACGCCCGAAATTACTCACGACGGAAGCGACGGGGCACGGACCGGAACCCGCGAGGCACACTTCGACGGCGCGTTCGATGAGATCCCGGTGTACGACCGGCGACGGATTGTGCCGGGACGGGCCGTTTCGGGTCCGGCAATCTTCGATGGCGGCGAGAGCACCGCCGTGTTGCCGCCGGGATGGATCGCCCGCGTCGATGCGCGGGGGACGCTGGTGATGGAGGCCAGCGATGAGTAAGTCACTCGACGCCGTCGAGCTGGAGATTCTGCGCAACCAACTGGAGAGTGTCGCCGAGGAGATGGGCGAGGTGCTGATTCGGGGCGCGTACTCGCCGAACATCACCGAGCGCCGGGACTGCTCGACGGCGCTGTTCGACGCCGACGGGCGGCTGGTCGCACAGGCCGAACACATCCCCGTTCACTTGGGCGCGATGCCACGGGCGGTCGATGCCGTTCTCGCGGAGAACCCACAGCCCGGGGAGATGTGGCTGCTCAACGACCCGTTCCAGGGTGGGACACACCTGCCGGACGTGACGCTCGTCACGCCGATTTCTCACGAAGGTAGCATCATCGGTTACGCCGTGTCGCGGGCACACCACGCCGATGTCGGCGGGTCGACGCCCGGGAGCATGCCGGCCGGGGCGACGGAGATACACCAGGAAGGGGTTCGGATTCCGCCGGTTCGGCTCGTCAGCGACGGGAGCGTCGACACGGGGGTCGAGGAGCTGTTCCTCGCGAACGTCCGGAACCCGAGCGAACGCCGCGCGGACCTGCGGGCGCAGGTGGCCGCAAACGAGCGTGGAACCGAGCGCCTAACCGACCTGCTGGCCGACCACGGCGACAGATTGCTGGCGGCGTTCGACGCCGTCATCGGGTACTCCCGCGAGCGTGTCACCACGGAACTGGCGGCGGTACCGGACGGCACCTACACCGCCCGCGACGTGCTGGAAGGCGACGGCGTGACCGACGCCGACATCCCCATCGAAGTGACAGTGACCGTCGACGGCGCGACGCTGGACGTTGATTTCACCGGGACGGCACCACAGGTCGCAGGCAATCTTAACGCGCCGCTCGCGGTTGCGGCCAGCGCTGTCTACTTCGCGGTCCGGTCGGTGACCGACCCCGAGATTCCGCCCAATCACGGCTGCTATGAGCCCATCACCGTGCACGCGCCGGCTGGAACGCTATTGAACCCTGAGCCACCGGCCGCCGTCGTCGGGGGGAACGTCGAGACGAGCCAGCGCGTGACCGACGTGGTCTTCGGGGCACTGGCAGCGGCCACACCGAACCGTGTGCCGGCGATGGGCCAGGGGACGATGAACAACCTCGTCGTCGGAAACCGGGAGTTTGCATACTACGAGACCATCGGCGGTGGGACGGGCGCAAACCCCGACAGCGACGGGCTCTCCGGCGTCCAGGTGGGCATGACGAACACGCTCAACACGCCTATCGAGGCGCTGGAAGCCGAGTACCCGCTCCGCGTGGAGCGGTACGAACTTCGCTCGGGTAGCGGCGGTGCGGGACGGCATCGGGGCGGCGACGGGCTGGTCCGCTCAGTGACAGTCGAGACGGACGCGACCGTCTCGCTGTTGACCGAGCGCCGCCGCCATGCCCCCAGCGGGTTCGACGGTGGCGACGACGGGACACCGGGCCGGAACCGCATCGACGACAACGAAGTGCCGTCGAAGGTAACACGGGACGTGACGGCCGGGACGACGGTCACCGTCGAGACACCGGGCGGTGGTGGCCACGGACACCCGCCGGATGGCACTGCAGGCAACGACACGGGCGGTGACACCGAAGGGTCGTGACTCGGGGGTCGACCGCAAGAGCAACAAAGCAGAGCCCGCCAGTTGTGGGCAGTAATGGCACAGCGCCGCCTGGTGCTCGCACTGGTCGCCCTCCTCACGATTGCCGCGCTCGGGTTCGTCGCCACCGGTATCGACGATGTATCCGGGAGCAAGGGGAGCGGGGCCGGTGACGGGGCCACAGGGAGCGGGGGACAGTCGTCGGGGGACAGCGGCAGTGAGACGGTCGCTGCGGTACTGGTCGTGGTGTTGCTCGCGCTGGCCGTCGGCGCCGTCAGCTACGCCACTTACAGGGACTCGATACCGCGGTGGCTGGTCGCGGTCCTCCTGCTTTCGGCGGTCGTGTTGCTCGCGCTCATCGGGCTGGGACAGGTCCTCGACCCGGCCGACACCGGCGGGGTCGTGCCCGGCGAGAGGTCGGCCGCGGAGACGCCGGACCCGGTCGCAACACCCACTCCTGGGGCGCCGGAAAGCGGTGCCGAGCCCGGTCCCCTCTCGACGACGGCCGTCATGGTGTTGCTCGGGGTGTTACTCCTCGGCGGCGCGCTAGTCGTCACGCGGTTCAGCCGGGGTGCTCCCGACGAGTCCGAACCCGAGGCCGACGACGACCCGGCTGCTGTGGCGGCAGCGGCGGGTCGTGCCGCCGACGAACTCGGAGAGACGACGCTGTCGAACGCCGTTTTCCGGGCCTGGCAGGAGATGACCGACGCGCTCGACGTGGAGAACCCCGGCACGACGACACCCGCACAGTTCGAGGACATCGCAGTCGATGCCGGGCTGGACCGCGAGGACGTGGCGACGCTGACCGACCTCTTTCGCGAGGTGCGGTACGGGGACGCGCCGGCGACAGCCGACCGCGAGGAGCGTGCCCGAACCGCACTCCGCCGCATCGAGGCGACGTACGCGGCCGGCGACGAGAACGGCGACCCCGACCGCGGGGGTGGCCCACAGTGAGCGCCGATGTCGAGCCGGCGTTTGCCGAGAGCGACGACGCAAGCGACGAGACGGGCACGGAGCGCGACGACTCGGCGCTGAGCCGGTATCAGTGGGTTGCGGTCGGACTGGGCGCGTTACTCGCGACCGTCGGCATCGTCGCCGCGGTGCTTGGCGTGTCGGTCGCCTCGCTGTCGTTCCTGTTGCTCGTTGCCCTCACGGCGCTGCTGGTCGCGATGTGGCGCGGCTACACCCATCTGGCTGCGGGCGTGTCGGTGCGGACTCCGCCCCGGGTGGGCCGGCGGGCGGGTGTGCGGCGAACCGGAAGCGACCTAGAGTCGACGCTGCGTGACGCCGACGGCGGGAGCGACCGGGAGCGCGGCCCAGCCCGTGTCGGGACGAGACGGCGGCTCGAACCGCTCGCGAAGCGTCTGCTGGCTCGTCGGACGGGAACGACCGAACAGGAGGCACTCGACGCGCTCCGCGGCGGGTCCTGGACCGACGACCCCACCGCCGCCCGCCTGTTCGAGCAGGGCGGTGACGACGGCTCTCTCGCGGCACTGTTGCGCCGCACCCCGTCGATGCGGGCGCAGGTCCACGCCCTGGTCGCGGACCTCGGTGCCAAGCTCCTCGGGGGGACCCCCGCCGGCGCGCTCGGCCCGCGCGAAGACGACGGCCCGGTGGGGACCGCCACCTGGGAAGCGGAGGCGAGAGCGACCGGCCACTGGCGCGGTGTCAGCGCGGCCGGGCTGGCGACGCTGTCGCTTGCGGTGTTGCTCCGGACACCCGGCCTGTTGCTCGTCGCCGGGATGTTACACGGCGTCGCCGGGTACGCCCGGCTTGGAACCGCGCCGGACCCGGCGCTTGCCGTCGAGCGGACCGTCTCGGCAGCGAACCCGCGGCCGGGCGACCACGTCACCGTCACTGTCACCGTCGAGAACGACGGCGCCGTCCTCCTGCCGGACCTCCGGGTCGTCGACGACGTACCCGCGGATTTACGCGTCGTCTCGGGGAGTCCGGGGCATGCGACCGCACTCAGACCGGGGGAGTCGGCCACCTTCGAGTACGACATCCTCGCCGTGTACGGCGACCACACCTTCGAATCGCTGTACACCGTCACTTACGACGCGAGCGGCCACCACGAGCGGACCGGGCGGGCGACCGACGGCGGGTATACGCTGACCTGCGAGCCGACGCCAGTCCAGGAGTCCGTGCCGTTGCATCCACAGACCAGCGGCGTCGTCGGCCGTGTGCCGACGAACGTCGGCGGGAGCGGACACGAGTTCCACTCAGCCCGGGAGTACCGCCGGGGCGACCCGCTCCGCCGGGTCGACTGGAACCGTGTCGCCCGGACGGGGGACCTCGCGACCTTGCAGTTTCGCGAGGAACACGCCGCCACGGTCGTCATCCTCGTGGATACGCGGGCGGCGGCGTTTCAAGCACCCACACGCGACGCGCTCTCGGCGGTTGACCGCTCGCTGGCCGGCACGGCGCAGGTGTTCGAATCCCTGCTCGCTGACGGTGACCGTGTCGGCGTGGCGAACATCGGTCTGGACTGGTCGTGGGTCGCTCCGAGTGCGGGGAGTGACCACCGTGAACGGGTCCGGACCACGTTGCAGTCGGACCCGAACTTCGGCGGGACGAGACACGACATCCGGTTTGCGGTCGACCGCTACGTCGAGCGCCTGCGGCGGCGACTCCCGAGTGACGCCCAGCTAATCCTGTTCTCGCCGCTGCTCGATGAGAAGAGCGCGGAGACGGCGCGGCGCCTCCACGCTCACGGCCACAGCGTGACCGCGTTCAGTCCCAACCCGACCGGCACCGACACTATCGGCGCCAGCGTCGCCCGCATCGAGCGCCTGCTCGCACTGGAAACACTGCGAGAGAGCGGGATTCCAGTTGTCGACTGGGGGCACGACGAGCCGTTGCCTGTCGCCGTCGAGCGGGCCGCACAGGGGTGGGGTCGATGACGCGGCTCGGCGACGGCGTCACGGCCGCCGGGGGACTGGCTGCCACAATCGTTGTGCTCTCGGCGGGGACGACGCCCGCACTCACTGTTCTCGTCGGGACGGCATTGTTGCTGGCCGGCTCCCGGAGGACGTGGCGGACCGGGACGAACGTCGGCGGCCTCACGGTACTCGGGGGGGTCGTCTACGCTGGCACGCTCGGCCTCCCACCGCAGGCACTCGTCGTCGCGACCATCGGCGCGCTCCTGGCGTGGGACGGCGGCGTCACGACCGTCGGCCTGGCCGAACAACTCGACGAAGACGCCGCAAGCGGGCGGGCGGAACTCGTCCACACCGGGGCTACGCTGGTTGCGGCCGCCGGCGTCGGGGCCGTGCTCGTTCTCACGTTCGCCGTCGGCGACGGACTGGTCGCCCCCGCAGCGGTCGTTCCGGTCGCTGCCGGTGTGATACTTCTTGCGGCCGGGCTGAGCCCCCGGACCCCCAATTAGACCGTCGGGACGGCCACGCTGTCAAGCACGTCGTCGATGATGCCGTGTTTCGGACGGCCATCGATTCGGGCGTCGGCGGTCAACACGAGCCGGTGGGCCATCGCCGGGTGGGCCACGCGTGTCACGTCCTCGGGCGTGACGTACTCGCGGCCGACCATGGCCGCGCGGGCGCGGGCAGCCTCGAACAGCCGCTGTGTGCCACGCGGGGAGACGCCCACACTGACGGCGTCGTGGTCGCGGGTCGCCCGCGCGAGCGTCGCCTCGTACTGCAGGATGTCGTCGTCGACCGTGACGGATTCCGGCGTCTCGCGGATGGTACTCGCGCTCTCGTCGTCCAGTACGGCGTCGACGGACGGGCTCATCGCCGAGCGGCCACGGCGCCGGCGCAGCAGTTCGAGTTCCCCCTCATCGTCGGGGTAGCCCATGCTCGCTTTGACGAGAAACCGGTCGACCTGCGCTTCGGGAAGTTCGAAGGTACCCTCCATGTCGACGGGGTTCTGTGTGGCGATGACGAAGAAGGGGTCGGGCAGCTCGTAGGTGGTACCGTCGACGGTGGCCTGGCGTTCCTCCATCGCCTCCAGTAGCGCGCTCTGGGTCTTGGGTGGGGCACGGTTGATTTCATCCGCGAGGACGACGTTCGCGAAGATGGGGCCGGCCGAGAAGTCGAACTCGCCGGTACTCTCGTCGTAGACGTGCGTCCCGGTCACGTCGGAGGGAAGCAAGTCCGGGGTGAACTGCACGCGCGAGAAAGAGAGCCCGAGTGCGCCGGCAACCGAGCGGGCGGTCAGCGTCTTGCCGGTGCCGGGCACGTCTTCGAGCAGGACGTGCCCGCGGGCGACGAACCCCATGAGCGCGGTTTCGAGGAAGTCACGGTCCGTGATGACGGCGCTGGCGAGTTCGTCCAGAAGGGCGTCTGTGGTGGCGCTCGCCTCGGCGATATCCATACACGCAGGGGCGGGGTCAGCGGCAAAAAGCTACCGACAGCTACTCACGCCCGCCGGGACGTCTATCGCGTAAACGAATCTATGACGAGCGACCAGACCGCGGGCGACGACCGGGTCGTTCTGATTACCGGCGCGGCATCCGGCATCGGCGCCGCGGTGGCGCGGGCGTGTGCCGACCGCGGCTGGCAGGTGTACGCGACCGACATCACGGCGTTTCCCGAAGATGTGGCCACGCGGTGTCACTGCCGGGAACTGGACGTGACCGACGACAAGCGATGCCGGGCCGTCGTCGACGACATCATCGCCGAGACGGGGCGCATCGACGCTCTGGTCAACAACGCCGGGTATGCCGCGCTCGGTCCCGTCGAAGACATCGACGCCGACGAACAGCGCCGACAGTTCGACGTGCTCGTCCACGGCGTCACCACGCTCTGTCGGACCGTCCTGCCGTCGATGCGCGCCGCCGGTAGCGGGCGCATCGTCAACGTCTCCAGCGTGCTCGGCCACGCCGCCTATCCGGGCATGGGGGCCTACTGCGCCGGCAAGGCCGCACTCGAAGCGACGACGGACGCCCTTCGGATGGAACTGCACGGGACCGGTATCAGCGTCTCGCTGGTCGAGCCCGCCTGGGTCGCCACAGACTTCGCCGCGACGGCACGCGAGGGACTCCCCGACGACCGAACTGCGACCTACGAGGGAGCGTATGCCGCGCTCGAAGACGGGTGGGTACTCGACGGCGGCCCCGTGGCGACCGACCCCGAGCGCGTCGCGGCGGCGGTCGTCAGTGCGCTCGCCGAAACTGACCCGAAGGCGCGCTATCCGGTGGGTGTGTTCGCCCATTTCGTCCGCTGGGCGGGTTTCCTGCCCGCCGTCATTCAGGACCCCGTTCGGCGGGTGCTGGGGCGTGCAAGCATCGGCGTGCGCTGGATACACGACATCATCTCGGGTGAGCGATGACAGGCAGGGATTCGTCGGGAGGACGAACCGTCGAACTCGCGTCGGGACACACAGTCCGTCTTCCGCTCTCGACGACGGAGTGTCTGGGTCCGTCCCTTAGTCGATGGTCGTTATCCCGCCGTCCCCGTCCCGGGCGTCGTGGTCGATGCGCATCGAACGGAAGCGAGCGTCGTTACAGGAATCAGGTGTATTCGGTGGCGAGGACGGACTGGTTGTAGATGCGCTCGAACTCCCCGCGGGCCCAGTCGACGATTTCGGGGTCGGTCGTCTCAAAGAGGACGCCGGGCATCCCTCCGTCGTGGTCCCCGGTAAACAGCACTTTCCCCTCGTCGATGACGGCCAACCCGTAGTCGATGTCTCCCTCCCAGACACGGAACTCGACATCGGCATCCTCGGGGAAGGCGCTGGCGTCAAAACTCTCGTCCTGGACGGCGAGGTCCATCTGGTGGGCCGGCGTCAGTCCGACGACTTCGCTGTCGGGTTTGCTCGCGACGCGGACGGTCACGTCGATGTAGGCCGGATTGTAGTGGGGGTTGATGCCGTGGAGCGTGGTGCTCTCCTCGAAGACGGCCCGGACGCGGTTGATGATCGCGTAGGGTTCGTTTGGCGCGGCCGAGATGTAGTCGGCGTCTGCCAGTCGCGACACGTCGAAGCCCCACTCGCCGACGGGAAACGAGTCGGGGTACTCCGTGAGCCGGCCGATGACGGTCATCACGTCCTCCATCGGCCTGAACTGCTCGATCAAAAACTCCCCGAGTGCGGTCAGTCGGTAGGTCCGATCGGTCCGTTCACGGGCCCACCCCTCCTCGGCGAGTTTCGTCAGGTTCCGGTTTAGCGTCGATTGGGGCACGTCCAGGTCCTCGCGCAGCGTCCCGAAATCGCGCGGGTCCTCGCCCAACGCCACCAGTAGTTGCCAGCGGACTGCCGACCCCGTGAGAAAGTTGAGTGCATCTAAATTGTCCATGGTTGTGCGCACATCTGTTGTCCATCACACTACGTCTACCCGTCGTCCACCGGACGGGAGCCACGCCAGCGGTAGTGTCGTGTGATATGGTATCACTCCGTGCATTTCAAGTTGGTGGATATGGGTCATTCGGCCGGGTTCGTAGGTTTCCCACCCCCGAGCGCGCAGTTTCCGCTACCCGGAAGTGTTCCGGCCCGTGAAACGGTTCCGCTGTCTTCGGCACATCCGGCGGCCCGAACAGTTCTGTCGGATATCTTTACTATAGGGCCGTTGCTACGTTATGCCGTACCAGTTCGGTACAACGGTGGACAGTGGGGGGTGGTCGGTGGTACCACCCTCAGGCCAATATCGAGCCTTTCTTCCGATTCGGACAGCAGAGCGACGGCGCCGAAATCGAAACGGCTAACAGGAGCCGACAAGTACGAATGCGTGAGCCGAGGTAGCCTAGCCTGGCCAAGGCGGTTGCTTCGAGAGCAACTGTCCTCACGGACTCGGGAGTTCAAATCTCTCCCTCGGCGCTGACCGTTTTCAATCGGAACGACAATAACCTGTGATAGTGTCTCCGAAAGACTATAGCATCGAACAGCAATCATGCGGTTGTCGGTTTCTGAGCCTGACGAGATACGTCTCCGAGAGACAGTCAATGAGTGGAAACGTGGATGTCAGATTGCGATCGACAAAGCGTGGGGAAAAGGTACATGCAAGAAATGCGGTACAACAGTTAGCATACAACAAAATTCGAGAACGGACGACGTTGGGCAGCCAACATGCTGTTCTTGCATGTCACCAAGCGGCCGAGAACATCGCGTCCTGTAAATCCCAACGACAAGCTGGGAAGAAAGTATCCAAACCCGAATATGTGAGTCCAACAGTAAGTTATGATTCCCGGATGTTAACCCTATCCGCCGATGAGAAACAGGTATTGCTCACTGTAGCTGGCAATCATCAACGGGTCCGTTGTAAGTTGGAGTTGCCCGGAAACAGTGATGGGTGCCAATACGAGTATCGAACACGCTCAGAGAGCGGGCGTGTCGTACGCTGAACAGCAATCCCCGTATCGCCCTGCCGCTGGCATTGGGGTTCGGAGCGTTCGTCGTCGCCCATGTCGTGATGGATCTCCGGGCCGGCGAGAGCCTCCGCCAGCAGGCGTGGTTCCTCGGATTCCCCATCGCCTACGGTGTGGGCGTGCGGTCGTTGATTGCGGAAGTTCGGGAGTGAGTCACCACGGCCCGCCCGAGGCCAGCGCGAAGATGAGGATGCTCACCGAGAGGACGGCGGTGACGAAGACGGCGGCGAGTGCAGCGCCCATCGACACCATCGCGTTGGCGTGACTGGCAAGCGTCTCGGTGCGGTCGTTGCCAAAGACGGTGACTTCGGCTGTCTCGCTTTCCATCCCCGCCTCGACCGGTTCGAGGTCCTCGAGAGCGTCATTGACCAGCCCGGAGATACACGTGACGAGGTCGTCCTCCGGGATGGCCTGCCCGACCTGGTTCTCCGCCTCGACAGTGTTGACGATGTGGGTGTCGCTGGTCATCACCTCCGCCAGGTCGACCCCGTCGATGGCGTCGACGACGCGCTCACGGAGTCCCGGTTCCATGTTGTTGCCGTCGACGAGCACGTAGGCGGTTCGGTGGTCGCCGCTCTCGACGACAGCGACCCGGATACCCAGCGGGCCGATACCCTGCTCGGCCGTCCACGGGGTCTCATCGTGGGCGACACCGAGTCGGAGCGGGTGCTGGTCCCGCTGTGCAAGGCGGCTGCCGAGGCTGCCGGCGCCGTCGATGAGGTCAAAGGAGCGCTCGCTGCCGGGGACAACGTGGCCGAGGTTCTCCCCTTCGAGGCCGTTGTTACAGTTGTGGGCGTCGACCAGCAAGACATCGTCGAGGCCGCCCGTGCGGGCTTCGGCGGCCGCCGAGAGGCCAACACCGTACTCCACGTCGTCGGCGTAGGTGGGCGCGAAAGTGTTGACCGCGATGGCGTCGTCGCCAAAGGCGTGGCCGGTCAGGGTCGCATCACCCGCGCTCGTCCGCACGCCCGCGCTCGCGTCATCGGTGTACTCGATTTGCCGATAGGCCTGCTCTGCGGCCTCACAGATGGTCTCGACCTCGCGTTCGGTGACGAGATTGAAGTCGTGACCGGCGGTGGCGTGGGGTGCAAACGCCATCCCGTCGGCCCGTTCGGCGATGCGGACGGGGAGGTTGCCGCCGCCGATTTCACCCATCGGCCCGGGGTGAATCATCGGGAGGACAAAGCGGGCCTTCTCCTCGCCGCCGGGTCGACGGAAGGAGAGGACAGTCACGGGAACGATAGCTTCCTCGCCGATGTCCTCAAAGAAGGTTTCGAGTTCACGGGAGCCGTCGGCGACATGACCGATAAAGCCCTGGATGAAATCCAGCACGGAGACGCCAAGGCTGGAGCGCCACGGGCGGTCGATGACTTCGAGGAAAGCCCAGACGGCGAGCGCGTGGATGACGCAGATGACCGCGAGCATGACGAAATCGAAGGGGTAGATGGAGTTTTGAATCTCGATGGGGGCCTGTCCGGGCCGGGCCAGGACCGTCTGGATAAGCGGGCCGCCGCCGACCTCCATGTAGTGCAGCGACCCGCTGTAGATGAAAAGCATGACCGCAGCGGCGACGGTCTGAACGCTCGCGGGGACCACGGCCCGCAGCGGCGGCTGTCGGGAGACGGCGGTGATGACGAGCAATCGGAGCGCGAAGATGGCGGCCAGCGCAATAAGCAGAGCGTCAAGGACGAACTGCTGGGTGAGGCCGAGTCCGACCGAGAGAATCTCGGCGGCGAGCAGGATACCAACGACGAGCAGTTCGCAGGCGAGCGCGAGCAGCGCCGAGCGGTCCCGTGTGAGCTGGCCGTCGAAGGCGTGGTCGAGGTATGGCGTGAGGACACTGGCGGCGACGGTCGGTAGGCCGACAAAAAAGAGGCCACGCCAAGCATCATCCAGCGGGAACGCGGAGTCAAAGGCCAGCCACCCAGTGAGGGCGGCGAGGACGAGCGAGAGGGCGACGCTCGCGTACCAGCGCGGCGTCCGGAAGATATACCGGGACATGTCGGCGAGGTTGCCCTGCGTCGCGGTCATTACACCACTACGGGGCGACGACGATGTTAAAACTACTCCACGAATCAGTCACTCGACACTCGAACACAGGGAATCCGGCGGTATGCGTCAATGGCCAACACAACCAGTGACTCACTCACAGCGAGCGAGGAAGTTCTCGAACACTTCTTCGCCCTCTTCGGTGTGAGTGACCTCGGGGTGCCACTGGACGCCATAGAGGTCCCGATCCGCGTCGCTCATCGCCTCGATGCCACAGACATCGCTTTTTGCCGTTCGCTCGAAGCCGGTGGGCACTTCCTTGACCTCGTCGGCGTGGCTGGCCCAGACACGGGTTTCGGGGGCGAGCGACCCAACGAGCGGGTCCTCGTCGTCCAGAATCTCGATGGTCACGTCGGCGTAGCCGCCGTAGTCACCCTCGCCGACGCGGCCGTCCAGCTCCGCGGCGATAATCTGCATCCCCAGGCAGATGCCAAACATGGGAATGTCCAACTCGAGATACTCGGGGCAGTTGCCGATGCGGTCGATGTCCGGCCCGCCGGAGAGAACGAGGCCGTCGGCGTCGATGTCTTCGGGTGGGGTGTCGTTGTCGATGGTCTCGACGTCCACGCCCATGTCCCGGAGCGCGCGATGTTCCAGGTGGGTGAACTGGCCGTGGTTGTCGACGACGTGGAGTTCGGTCATTGCCGATGCGTATGCGAGGGGTGCCTAAATGTGCCCCGGAACCGGGCGCCGACCAGAAACTTGCCACCTACACTCTGGCGTGCGCGGGCGGGCCGAATGCGGGAAAGTCGAGACAGGAGTATGTTGACAGACCGGGAGAGTCAGGACTCGTCGGTGTCGAACCGCTCTGCCGCCGATTCGAACCCCAGCTCGTCCTGTTCCTTCGACCGGCGCCCTTCCTTTTCGGCGAGCGCTTCAGGGTCGGGGCTGGCATCATCGTCGATGCGTGCCCACGAGTCGTGGACCTTCGCGTGACACCAGCGGCAGAGATAGACGGTAATCTCGTGGCTCGGCTCCCCCTCGCCGGCGCTTGACCCATCAGCGTAAGAAAGGTGATGCTCCTCAAGCAGCGGACGCTCGTCGTCGTGAGCGAGTCGGACTTCCGCGAGCCCACAGCGGATACACTCGTGGTCACGATTTCGACACCGGAAGTGCGGGCAGTCGGCCCAGTCCCAGGGGCCGGTCAGGCCCGCCTCGTCGGTCGTTCCGGCGACGGGACAGCGAAAGTCCTCACGGGAGCGGGCATCGGCAAAGTCGGGGTCATGGTGGCCGTGTTCGACCGCCCATCGGCACCGGCCCTCGTCGGTGAGGTGGTCACAGCAACCGACGGCGTCGTACGGGTCGTCGACGCCCACCGAGGTTCCGGCGTCGGTCTTTTCCATAGGCGAAGGTGGGACCGGGGACCAATCAGTCCGGCGCTCGGCGGTCAGTCGTCGGCGCGCGAGCGTGGCTGTGGGTGACTCGGCGCCTCGACCCACGGGCGGGTGACGGTGACCGCGGTGCCGCCGTCGGCGGTGACATCGCCGCCGGCGGGGTCGAGGTCGACATCGAACGCTTGACCCAGCCCGACGAAATCGGGAGTCTCACCGACGCCTTCGCCGATATGGGTGCGTACCTGACGACCGTCTCAAAGCAGGCCAACGCGCTCGCCCAGCAGGACTTCGACGACCCCGTCATAGGCGAGGACGTACCCGGCTCCTTCGGCGAGTCGCTGCAGTTGATGTCCGCGAGTCTTGACGATTACACCGACGAACTTGAGACGATGACCGAACAGCTAAAGCGCCGGTCAAAGCGCCTGCAGGACCTCGTCACAGCCTTCGGCGACGCCGCCCAGCGCACACGGGAGGGCGACCTCACCGCGACCATCGACGAGGAGATGTACCGCGACGTGGTCGCGGACTACAACGACCTCGTGGAGACGCTCGCGTCGACTATCGGCGACGTGCAGGCCTTCGCCGACGACATCTCGGGCGCTAGCAACGAGGTGACCACCAGCATGACCGAAGTCGACAACGCCAGCGACGGAGTGGCCCGCTCGGTCCAAGAGATTTTGGATGGCGCCGCCGAGCAGACCCGCCGGCCCCAGACCGTTGCCGAGGAGATGAGCACACTCTCGGCGACTGTCGAGGAAATCGCTGCTTGGCCGACGAAGTCGCCCAGACCGCACAGGGCACGACCGAACGCGGTCGCTCGGGTCGCGAGGCCGCCTGCGCTGGCGGCGGTGACGGCACCGGTGACGGCTTCGCGGTCGTCGCAGACGAAATCAAGGGGCTGGCGGAGGAAACCCGCGAATCCGCCGAGGAGGGTTCTAAGCGCATCAACGCGATTCAGGCCGAATCCTGCGGGACCGTCGCGGACATCCAGGCGATGGACGAACAGGTCAGCGACAGCGTCGACACCATCGGGTCGACACTCGCGGACTTTGAGGACATCGTCGTCGTGGTCAACGACGTGAACGCGACGGTCCAGGAGATTTCGAACGCGACCGACGAGCAGGCCCAGACCACCCAGGACGTGGTCGGGATGGTCGACGACGTGGCCTCGATCAGCGAGGAAACGACCGCGGAAGCCGAGAGCGTCGCCGCCGCAGAGGAACAGACGGCGACCACCTCCGAAGTGACGACCAACATCGACTCGCTCTCGGAGGGTGCCGACGATCTGGAGACGCGGCTGGACGAGTTCGAGGTGGGCGAGCAGTCCGAGCGTGTCACCACGACGGCAGCGGACGCGCCAGCACAGATTGCCCAGCCACAGGACTGACCGCCGAAACCGTTTTGCCCCGACCACGTGAGAAGCGGGTATGCGCGTCGTCCACCGCCACGACGAGGTTCTCGGCAGCGAGGAGACGCCGGACGACGCCGTCCTCGCGAGCACCGTCGAAGTGGCCGACTCGACGCTCTCGCAGGCGAAGGGACTGATGTTTCGCTCCTCGATTCCCGATGACTTCGCACTCGTGATGGAAGTCGGGTCGAGTGGCGGCCTCCCGTTTACCAGCGGCCCGCCACGGCAGTCGGTCCACATGCTGTTCATGCGCTTTCACATCGACGCCATCTGGCTCCAGGGTGAGACAGTCATCAAAACGGCGCGACTGTCGCCGTGGACGGGCATCGGCTTCGCAAAGGCCGACCGCATCATCGAACTCCCTGCAGGGGCCGCCGACGACGTTCGGGCCGGGGACACGGTCGTCGTGGAGGGGCTGGATGCAGATGAGGCGACCGACGAGTGACCGAGTGAGTGCACGGAAACAGACGGCGCTGTTTGTTTAAGAAATAACGAACGGGCTACCGCTGAGATCATCAAGAAAGCCCCGGCTGGCTACGCTCCCGCGACTCGCTGCGCGCGCTCGCATTGCTCGCGTGCTTTCATCGCCGGGGTTCGCGTAGCCAGCCACCGGGAGAGCGACGCTCTCCCGAGCCCACGGCGGCTGCGCGGCGCGACGCGCCGCGGCTGTCGAGGCGGTGAAACCGCCTCGCGCGCCGTGAACACCCCTTTCAGTCCCACCCGTAGCTTGACTAATTAGTCTGTGTGGGGTGGGACTGAAATGGGCGAGCGTCTGGAGGAAGGAAGGCGACGTAAGCACCGCAACGGAGTGAGGAGCGCAGCGAGCCTCCCGAGTTCAGACGCTCGGGGCTTTCCTGCTGTGATCGGCTGCTCCACTAAAATAAACACCAGCAAAACCGACAAAGGGCAAGTTTATAACGCTCCACGACAGGGAAGCCAGTAGGGTCGGAATGACCAGTGATCGATTTATTCGGGGGCCACCCCGACACAACCCCACTCTCTGACGCGTCCGACGTACAGTTCCTCGATACCACGCTCCGCGATGGCGAACAAGCCCCGGGTGTCTCGCTGACGCCCGACGAAAAGGCACGCATCGCGCGAGGGCTCGACGACGCCGCCATCGACATCATCGAGGCAGGTAGCGCCTGCACCGGGCCGGGTGAACGCGAGACCATCAGTCGCGTCACCGACCTGGACCTCAATGCCACAGTCACGAGTTTCTGCCGTGGCATCCAGCGTGATATCGACCTCGCGGTGGAGTGTGACGTGGACGGCATCAACCTCGTCGTCCCCGCGAGTGACAAACACATCACCGAGAAGGTTGGCACCTCCCACGGGGAGAACGTCCAGACGACGGCCGAACTCGTCGCCTACGCGAAAGACCACGGC
>CAZOQK010000005.1:0-30327 GCA_964581735.1 uncultured Halobacteriales archaeon
CGTCGGTGCGGCGCATCAGATACGTATCGAGGTCGCAGGCCCCGTAACAGGGTTGGCCCGATATCATCACCGAGACGCCTTCGGGAAGGAGTTCCCGGAGGTCGTCGGCGACCCCGGGCCCGCGGCGCTTGAGTCCTTCGGGGAACTGCAACCCGACGGTGTCGGCGTCGCGTCCGTCGACTGCTTCGGCGATGCGGTCGAGTTCGTAGTCCCACTCACGGTCGTGGCGGAGACTCATTCCGGTGTTTCGGAGGTCCCCCTCTGGTCGGTCCGTCGAATCCTGGCTCATTGAGCCCCCTTTGCTCCCGAGTGCGTATAACGACGGCGTTTCGGATTGTGGCCGATACTCGCCATCGGCAGGTCTTTGTGCGCTCACACCTAATGAAAGGTAATGAGCGTCGAAACAGAGTCTCCAGCCGAAAGCGACACCGATGTCGAGGCGCTGGCCCACGAACTCGGCGAGGCCATCACGGAGATGCCCGCCTACCGGACGTTCCGCGAGAAGAAGGAAGCTGTCGAGGCCGACAAGGAGGCCCAAGAACAAATCGAGGAGTTCGAGCAGATCCGCGAGGAGTATATGATGGCCCGCCAGACCGGCCAGGCCGGCCAGGAGGACCTCCGGGAACTCCAGGCCGCCCAGGAAGAACTCCACTCGATTCCCGTGATGAGCGAGTTCCTCCAGGCACAGAACGAACTCGAACTCCGCCTGCAGGCGCTGAACGAACACATCAGCGAGCCGCTCTCCGTCGACTTCGGCGAGAAGGCTGGCGGCTGTTGTAACGACTGAAATCATACCTTCATCAGTTTCGAGAGCGCGCCAAGATCCGTCTCCGAATTATACTGTGTAGTCTTGGGTCCGGGCTCCCGGGAGGGATCATACTATCTACTATTTGAGCCGACCCGAATTATTATATGAGCGTCGTCAGCGTCTCTGTGCCCGAAGGATTGCTCGACCGAATCGACCAGTTCGCGGACGACCACGGGCACACTGGTCGCAGTGAGGTGGT
This sequence comes from uncultured Halobacteriales archaeon, assembly GCA_964581735.1. Taxonomy (GTDB): domain Archaea; phylum Halobacteriota; class Halobacteria; order Halobacteriales; family Haloarculaceae; genus Salinibaculum. The sequence goes on from CAZOQK010000005.1 coordinate 1,008, forward strand.
TCATGAGGCGAGCCGGAACCTCCTCGGGGAGTTCGGAATAAGATGATGCATCTGCGTCACAAACGTGAGGACATCGTCGCGTCGAACTTCCACAGCCACGTCGGCGGGCATCATTACATGGAGCTGTTCGTGCTCGAAGGCTCGTTGGAAACATCTCCGTGTTCGTCGGAAAGATTCGCGCGACACAGGATACGCTTACCATCGACCACTCGGTGTTGCCCGTCGACGACTTCGGCCCGCTCGTTGACGAGAACTGACCCATCGCTGTTTCCATACACCGTCGATACTCGACGGACGGCCGGAGTTCGGGCCTGTTTTGCCAGCACGTCGGGATACACAGTTTTTAGACGGCGACGCGCGAGCGTTAGTTCATGAACGAAATCCACTCCGACTGGGGCGATTGGCTGCCCCGCGCTGTCGCGGGCGCGGACCCGGACGGCCTCGCCGTCTGGTATCTGGGCTGTAACGGCTTCGTGCTAAAGAGTTCCAGTGGCACGACAGTGTTCATCGACCCGTACCTCAATATCGGCGACCCGCCACGCACTGTGCGGATGATTCCGGTCCCGTTCGACCCGACCGACGTGACCGAAGCTGACGCCGTCTTCACAACACACGAACACTCGGACCACGTCGACGGCCCCAGTCAGGGACCGATTCTCGAAGGCACCGGGGCGAACTTCTACGGTCCCGACGCGAGCGTCGGAGTCGTGCGTGATGAGGGATGGCTGGACGAATGGGATATCGAACCCTCCCAGCTAGAACGGATTACCGAGGACGATTCCCTTTGTATCGGTGACCTGACGGTCCACGTCGAACCGGCAAACGACCCCGACGCCGACCATCCGGTGTCGTACGTCTTCGAACACCAGTCGGGCACCTTCTTCCACGGCGGCGACGCAAGGCCCGGAGCCTTCGAGGACATCGGCGAGCGGTACGACATCGACGTTGGTGTCCTCGCGTTTGGGAGCGCGGGGATGATTCCCGACAAACAGACCCGCGAGCCGACGTACACCCAGTGGTACAGTGACGAGAACATGCTCGTCGAGGCCGCCCAGGCGCTCCGACTGGATACGCTCGTTCCGAGTCACTGGGACATGTGGAAGGGCCTGACAGCGGACCCGACGGCGCTGCACGACCACGTTCGGAGTTTCGAGTATCCGGCCACGCTCGATGTCGTCGAAATCGGCGACCGGTTTGACCTGTAATGACGACGGGACAGCACCACCCCGATTCCGTCGCTCCAGGAACAGTAAATACCTTTAATACCGTCGCTGAATGCACAATGTATCATGAGTGATTCACAGGCATACGAGGAGGTGCGGATGTCCTCCGATGGGGTGACCGTAATCAAGCGGTTCGAGGAGGACGAGTTTCCCGTGCCCGCGATAGCCTTCGAGTTTGTCTCAGAACGCGACGAATCCGTGTCGGTGACACTGTCCGACGAGGTCCCCGAGGGCGTGGCTGTCGAGGACCTCGGCTTCCATCCCGAATACGGCAGTGAATTCTGGGCGATAGACGAGGACGAAATCGCCTTCGAGCGGGAGTTCGAGGCGAATTCGGAGTACACGACGGTCTACGGCATCCGCGCGACGGGCGCCAACGATGTCGAGAAGTTCCTCACCGAACCCGTTATCGAGTCCGTCGACCCGCCGCTTCCGGACGAGGAGGCTGTGGCGGGTGGGGACGACATCGTCCCGGAGCGCAGCGACGACATCGTCAAGGATGTCATCTCTGGTGAGGGCGATGTCCCAGGGCTTGAGGACGACGAGGAGGCGACCGACGAGGAAATCGAGACGCTCGATTTGAAGGACCCGAACGACTCGGTCGACAGCGGGGCAACCGCGGGCGCCTCGGGTGATGACGCCGGCGAGGACAGAACCGGCGGGGAAGGAGAGTCGGTCGATGTCGATACGGACTCGGTCGTCAGTGCAATGGCCAACGAAATCCGCCAGAACGATGTCCCCGTGGACGACCTGAAACTCGTCCAGCGGGCCATCGACAAACTCGCAGACAAGAACGGCTCCGCGAGCGGAAACGGTGCCCACGACGCGCGAGTCGAGAAACTCCAGAGTGACATCGCGGACCTGCGGGCGTACACAGCCGCACTCGAAGAGTTCCTCGAAGAAGAGGGAACCGGCGACCAACTCATCAAGGACTTCGAGACTCAGCTGGACGAGTTCGACCAGACGCTGGATCAAGTACAGTTGGAACTCTCGGAGGCCACCGAGACGGTGTCGGATGTTCGCACGGAGATGGACGATGTCTCGACCAGCGTCGAGGGCGTCGCCGACGATGTCGACAGCATGGGTGAGGAGGTCGACTCGGTGAGCGAGGAAATCGAGGATGTCGGCAGCTCCGTTTCGGAGCTGGAGGCGTCACTGGAATCGGTCGAATCCAGCGTGAACGAGCTTGAAGAGGAGATCACCGATGGCGACGTTGCGGGCCGCATCGAGGACATCGAGTTCGGGCTCGAATAACTTCGGGAGTGGCAGGACCAGATCCGATCGACCTTCGGCGGGTAGCCACGTCTCCAAACCGGTCTTATTTTGTCCGTCAATCTCGTCGTCCGGCTCAATGACGACCGTTCGGGTGGCTGTTCCCAGAAAGGGTCGGCCACTGGAGAGTGTTCTCGAACGACTTACCGACATCACCGACTTTGCCGCGCCGGCCGACGATATCATCTCGACGTTGCGCTATGAAAAGGCAGTCACGAAGGGCAACGCGCGGGCCGAGGCAGACATCTACGACCGCCTCGCGGGATACAGCGACCTTTCGGACCCGACCGAGCCCGAATTCACGCTGTTGCGCGATGACAGGGATGGGATGCCGCGCCGCGTCGCCTTCGATAGCGTCACTGTCCCGGTCGGTGACCGGGAGATTCAGCTGGTCGGGCGCGAGGAGCCGTTCAGGGCGCTCCGGACTCACGAGTTCGCACTCGGCTTCGACAGCGCCGACCTCGTGCTCGAAGAGGTCGTTCAGTTGGGTGACGACCCGATAGACGGCCTTGACGCCATCAACGACCGTATCGACCCGCTCGATACGGATGTCCGCGTAGTGGACGGCCTCGGGGACACGGTCTATCACACGCTGCTTGCGACGCCGGCACTCCTTGAGGGAGCGGGACAACTCGACCGGGCGTTCGTCGCCGACTACGAGGGGCCATTCTGTATCTCACCCCGATACGAGCGACTCGTCGAGGCAGTGTTAGGCACGGGGACACTGGACGGTATCGAGTTCACCTACCCCGAGGAGGGGGTCGAAGAGGAGGCGTCCATCGCGGAGACAGGCATTGGCATCTACCTGACCGTCACCGGCTCGACAGCCCGGAATAACGGTCTCGTTCTGGGTGAGCAGTTGTTCCCGAGCGAAACCGTCCTGCTCGAGAACACCGCGGAACTGGACGGGGACGCCGAGGCGGTTGCCGCGCTGTTCAAGCGTGGCGTCGAACAGCCTGTTTTCTGACAGCATAGGAAGTTTTTAGCAAGACTGCGCCGATGAGTCTCTGTGAGCAGTGAGCGGCGGACTGTCCTGGTGGGGCTGGCACTTGTCGTGGCAGCGATTGCTGCGTTCGTGCTCTCGCGCGTCCTCGCGACTATCTCGATCGCCGTCGCCGCGAGTTACATGCTCTTACCGCTACATAAGTGGATGGACCGCCACGGTGTCCCGTCGTACTGGAGTGCAATCCTCGCGACACTCACCGGCGTCGCCATCAGCCTCCTCCTCCTTGCCCCGTTCGTCTTTGTCCTGTACGCACGACGGGACGCGCTCCTCGACGGAATCGCCGCCCTCGACACATCGATTCCAGTCTCCGCCGGCGGCGAAACGGTGTTGCTCAATCTCACACCGGTCCAGGAAGCGCTCACCCCGAGTGTCTCACGCATCGCGGTGCTGGCCGCACAGTCGGCATCGGTCCTCTCCGCGAAGTTTGTCGTGTACGCTTTCGTTGTCTTTGCGCTGTTGTATTACCACACGAGATTGCGGTCGCTCGTGTTCGGTCCTATCCCTGCGACGTACCACGACGTGGTCGACCGCATCCATACCCGCATCCGCGAGGTACTGTTCGGTCACTACGTGCTGGTCCTCGTCGGTGCAGTTGTCACCTACGCTACCGGGCTGGTGGTTTTTCTCCTACTTGGATACCCGCTCCCGTTCGTGCTCGCACTGGTCGGGGCCGCACTCTGGGTGCTTCCGTTCATCAGTGCGGCGCCGCTGGTCTTCGGGCTCGCGGCCTTTCACCTGTTGAACGGTGAACTCGTGATGTTCGGTGCAATCTCGGTTCTTGGCGCTATCCTCCTTGTCGCGCTTCCGAATCTCATCGTTGATGCCGTCCGTTTCAGATTCGGTGACCCCGAGCGGCTCTCGCCGACGCTGTATTTCGTCGGGTTCGTCGGCGGTGGGTTGACCATCGGTCTCGTCGGCTTCATCCTCGGGCCACTCGCTCTCACCATTGTCGTTGCACTGTCGGGCCTGCTCGCCGAGTACGCCAGCAGCGAAACCCCCGAGGATACGATTACTTGACGGAGCGACTGCCGGGGCCGCTGTGGCCCGCGCTGCTCTTTCTGCCAGCGGCACGCCAAAGTGTGGTTGTCAGCGTTCCGATGTTGGTACCGTCCCCGTAACGGCCGTGTGGAGCCTGTTCGAGAGTTTCCGGCACGGTGGTCCGGACGTTCGGTAAATGAACGAGCTACGAACGAGTTCCCGCAACTATTCTAATCGCCCAGGCTGGACGGATGGTGAAATAATTTGCATCGGATATAGCAATTAGAAGTAATTGCTCATTTTTGGGAGAGGAATTTGGCCGAGAGCTGTCTCAGTTGCTGTCGTAAGCTCGCCGAGTGGGCCAAAGAAGTAGTTGCCAAGAGACGCTCAAAGTTGCCTCCAGATTCTTTGACAGGATTCAGCTCCGGAGAATGCGCCGGTAACGTCACAGATCGAGGTCATCACTGGCAGCCAGGTCCGTGATGGCCGACGCTTGGAAGTACGGCGTTCCTTCAAACACTACGATCAAATCATCTTCAAATTCGTTGCATAATACGAGAATGATATGTTTTGTGCAAGCGGTGACAACGTACTCTTCGACTCGGGAGAAAAAGCGACCACCGCCCGCGGTGATTGCCCTACGAGAGGCGTCCAAGCTCGTTGTCCGGGGAGTTTGACGGACGGCCGCGTGCCGCGCGGATACCACGCGGCACGCGGCTCAGCCTGTGCAGATCTCTTTGTTTGATCGAGACAGACTGTTGTGGCGTCCATTTGCCGCCGCTTTTTTGAGTCCGTCGTAGAACGCTCCCTGCTCGCTTTCCTCGGCTTCAGCTGCTATACAGCGTGGTTTTCGATAGCTCAATCCCGCTTCTTTGAGCAACCGCCGACAGCTCGGGACCGGGTACTCGATGTCGTACGTTTCCTGAAGATATTCCTGTGCGAGCGCAGGCGTCCACGCCAGTGCGTCGGTTCCAACGTCTCCGGGCGGGTGGTGGACTGCTTCTTGATTTTTCTTACTGCAATCTTGAGAGCTTTTGCTTTTTTCCAGCTTGTTTATTATTGGGGACCGCCTGCTCAAGCGACTCGTTGATGTCGAGTCGCTTGAGCCAGCTACAGACTGTGCCCCGCTGGACATCGTACCACCAGGATGACTCGGTTTGTGAGACTCCACTCTTTAGACGCGATTGCCGCTAACAACCGTTGTGTCGGCTTCTTTTCGTCTACATTGTTGAGAGCTGTTTGTAACTCTTCGACGGAAATCTCGTCGAGATGGTCGCCAACTGTTGCAACACACTTTGGGCAAAAAGATCTATACCCTACTACAACGGGCGGCAAAGATGTAGATGCCGACATCGTTACTCGACTTTCACTCCAAGTGACCGAGGGGCAACCTCTCGATTCCGTGCGATCAAGCCTATCAGTACTTTACTCAGCGTCAACCAGTCGTCCGTGTGATGTGCGCGGAGTCACAGCGCCATTTAGGTTTACTTTGGACAGCACACAGACATCTAATCAAAAGTACTCTTCTCAGAAAATAATGAGCAAATTACTGTTTGTCCGCCGCCATCGAAGGCGGTCATAACAGTACTTTGGCTGGTACTGCGGACCCGCAAGCCCACATAATGAAACACCGGCGGATGCAGTCAGCAGAGAGCGAACAAACATAGTGTAACCGTATAGCTGTACTATAGAGCTATGACTGCAGCCGTATTGCTGTCGTCCCGGAGTTACGAGAGCGTATGCGTTCAGGAAATCCGGTTTTCCCCCCGGATCAGGGTGTCAGCACGGAGCAGAGAGGGTCCTGCAGTGGCTGGGTTCACAATTCAATGCGGGTGAATCGAGACCCAGCACAGGCTGCATCAACAGATGTGAGGGCAGGTGTCGAATAGATATTTCTTAGTAATGTAGCCAATATTTCATGCTATTTTGCTTGAGTATTTGCAGCCATCAAGCAGTATTATTCCTCGTCACACTCACAAGACCCCGCTTCGACGAGCTCTCTCAGCTCGTACTGAGTGTTACAGTCCGTACAGAATACGCTGAGATTGACCGACACCCTGCTTTCGCCTACGGAGAGTTCACCAGCGGATTCGAGCTGACTGATATTCCTCTCACTGACGGACCGCGTCCTGGACTGCAACCGCTGGAGCGTCTGAATCGCGTCCTGAGCGCGACCGGTGTCATTTTGTTGTTGGTATGTGACGCCCCGATAGTCCTGGAGATACGACCGGATAGCCTGATACGTGACAAAGTCCCGTTCCAGTCCCTCGGTATCGATACCGTTCTGTTCGAGCTCCCGCTTGGCCTCCGTCCGGTTCCCGCTACTGACTTCGCTATCCGTTAGGAGTCGGTAGAAGTTCTCGACCTCTCCGTCTATCGGCCGCATCCCGGCGTCAATCATCGCTGCTTCAAGCACCCGCTCGTTGAGCAGGTCCGCAAGGTCACGGAGGCTCATCCGATGATCCCCTTCGGCCGTCCAAAGCCGCTGGAGCCTGTCACCGAACGCGTCACCGAGGTCATAGCTGTCGAGTAAGCGTGCCACCTTGCTGTTCGGCAGCTTGTCTGTGTCTGCGTGATCGACCGGTTCTGAGGGCATGCGTTGCTGACTGTTGCTCGCGCAATCAATTAAAAAATGGGGTGACAGCGGTGATGCCGCAATAGAATAACACTGATATACTTGTTAGAGTATTCAACGATGTCAGGTCTTCGCACACGCCGGCGTCCAGCGTGCCGGTCGAGGCCTATCCAGTCTCGGCATCACTCGTACTGGGCAAGTTTCTCTTCGAGTCGGTAGACGAACGGACGGATTTGCTCGGCGAGTTCACCGTCGTCGGGGAGCCGATACGATGGGCCGGAGATGTCAAGCGTTCCGAAAACGGACCCGTCGGGTTCGGTCACTGCTATCGCGACGGCTCGCATCCCCTCGATTTGTTCCTGCCGGTTGACCGCATAGCCCTGTTTCCGAACCGTGGAAAGTTCGTCGAACAACGCCTCACTGTCCGTAATCGAGTGGCTGGTGTGCTTTGTCAGTCCCCATTCCTCTATAATCTCCATGACCCGGTCGTCATCGTATTCAGCCAGCATCGCCTTACCGCTTGCAGAACTGTGCATGTTGAAATACAGGCCGACTTGGAACTCCTCACGATGCGAAGAACTGGCTTCGAAGAGGACGATTGAGCGACCATACTCCTCGACCGAGAAGTTCACCTCCTCGCTCATCCGGTCTGCCAGTTCGGAGACGGTCTGCCTGGCTAAGCGGTATCTGTCGTCCCTGTATCTCGCATTTTCCCCAAGATGAAAAATCTTGAATCCGAGATGGTATGTGTTACCAGTCTGAATGACGTATTCGGCACGCTCCAGCGTCTCAAGATGCGTGTGGACGGTGCTCGTCGCGAGCCCGGTGTAATCTGACAGCGTCGACAGCGTCGCATCCTCGAGGTCATTGATAGCCTCAAGTATCGTCAGAGATGTCTCGGTCGTTTTCCGAGTCGTCTTGTCTTCGTTTCGTGTCATAGATCGTTCTCGGGTCCCGTGGAATTAAATATTACACCCAATCTACTCTACCCGCTAATGTGCACGCATTTCCCATATTGTGGACAAAGATCTAAACATATGCACTATCTTTCGCCCACTCATGAAAGAAAGTTTGATAGAGGGCCCGGTCACAGCGGAACAAATGGCCTGTAGCCCGCTTTCTGTGCAGTATCGTCCAGATGGGGCTCGGAATATCGGGGCTCTCGACCCGTCTTTTCCCCAGGACAGAAACCACACAACCAGTTCACGCGAGTGTGTACCCACTGGAACAGGTACGTAGCAGGAGCGGTTCGGGATAGCCTCGGTACGACAAGAATCGAAAGCAACTCATACCGGTGGAGAAATCGTCGAGAAATAGCGGCGGCCTGTGCTGGACTCAGTTTGGCGATGAGCCTGTTCTGACTCGCTCAAGCGTCGTCTCTGGAGCAGCCGGTTCGGTAGCTTTCTCCGTTCCACTGCTCATGTAGACGCCGATGTCACCTCGGTCGGCCGTCTCTCCGTCGGTTTCGTGGACGATTTCACCCTCGTAAATAACCGCGATACGGTCGCTTAGCTCCATAATCTCGTTGAGCTTCTCGGAGACAAGCAGGATACCGGTCCCTTGCTTCCGCTGGTCGAGAAGCCGTTGCCGGACTGATTCGACGGCCCCGACATCGAGCCCTCTCGTCGGCTGGTTCGCGATAAGGAGGCTCGGGTCGCGGTCCAGTTCCCGGCCGAGGATGAGCTTCTGTAAGTTACCTCCGGAGAGGTTTCCGGCGGCGACATCGGCGTTTGGAGCCCGGACATCGTACTCCTCGAGTAGGCATTCAGCGTGCTCACGAGCGGCGCCGTAATCTATCCCGATACCAAGCGGCCCGCTTCCGAATTGCTCTGAGCGATAATCCTTGGTCACGGAGTTGTGAACGAGGCTCAGTTCGGGGGCACATCCGGCCTCGTGGCGGTCGGACGGAACGATGGAGAGGCCGTTTAGGACTCGCTCTTTTGTCGAGACGCCATCGAGGGTAGCCCCATCGAGCGTCATCGACCCGTCGGTAATTTCACGCTTCCCCAAGATGCAGTCAGTGAGCTCTCGCTGGCCGTTTCCGCTCACCCCTGCAAGGCCGAGTATCTCGCCTTCCCGGACCGTCAGGTCGACTCCCGAGAGTACCTCAACCCCTCGGTCGTCCGTGGCGTGTACGTCCGACGCCGTGAGTACGGTGTCCCCGACCGATGCACTCGTCTTCTCGATGTCTCTGATGACTTCACGGCCGACCATCAGGCGTGCGAGTTCCGACTCGGTGACACGCTCCGTCTCGACCGTGTCGATGCGCTTGCCTTCGCGCAGGACCGTCACCCGGTCAGTAATGTCGGTTACCTCGTTGAGCTTGTGCGTGATGATGATAATCGTCAGGCCCTGCTCGGTGAGACTCCGGAGGGTATCGAACAGGCGATCGATCTGGTTGGGAGTCAACACTGCCGTCGGCTCGTCCAACACAAGCAGGTCAGCGTCGCGGTACAGCGCCTTGAGAATCTCGACCCGCTGGCGTTCACCGACATCGAGTGCTCCGACTTTCTTCTCCGGATCAATGTCGATTCCGTACTCATCAGCAACCGCCCCAACGCGGTCAGTCTGTTTCGTTTCGTTGTAACTGAGCAGTTGCCGGAGCCGGCGGACGGGACCGGACCCGAGGAGACCGTCCCGTGAGTCCTCGTTCGCACCGTAGCACTCTCTGAGCCCGAGGACGACGTTTTCCGCGACCGAGAGTTTCGGGATCAGCTGGAAGTGCTGGTGAACCATCCCGAGCCCGGTATCGATTGCGTCCTTCGGCGACCCGACATCAAGCACCTCCCCATCGTAGCGGACCGACCCATCGTCGGCGTCGTACAGTCCGAATAGGACTTTCATCAGCGTGCTCTTGCCAGCCCCATTCTCGCCCAGGAGCCCGTGTACTTCCCCTTCACGAACGGTCAAATCGATGTGGTCGTTCGCTACGACACCGGGGAACGTCTTGTATATCGCCTCCATCTCCAGTAGCGGTGCCTTTGCACTCATACTGAGATAATCCACATGAATCGATAAAAATCTGCTGGTTACTGCAGAGATATTCAAGCTATTTGCGACTTACTCTTCCCGTTTGTACGCACTGGCGAGAGCGGTCGGCCTGCCGAGGCGGTCCTCCGATTCCTTCCGCGAGGCCAGCGCCAGCACGACGATGGTCATCACGTACGGATAGATGGCGATGAATGCGGGATCGAGCAACACGCCGCCGATGAGTCCGTCGCCAAGTTGGACGCTCTGGATGCGGATCTGAAGGGCCTGAATCATCGCGAACAGCAACGCGACGGCCACCGCGTAGAACGGCCGCCAGCGGCTGACGATGACCAACGCGACGGCTATCCATCCCAGGCCGGAGGTCATGCCGGTCGACCACTGGTTGATCGTCGCCAGGATGAGATGTGCACCAGCCAACCCGGCCAGCACACTGCCGAGGATAGTAATCCCGTACCGGATGTGGAACACGGGCACACCGACCGTGTCGGCGGCTTCCGGGTCCTCACCGACCGCGATTATCTCCCGGCCGAGGTTGGTCCGGAAGAGCCCGTACCAGGTCACCGGCAACAGGCCAAACGCGAGGAAGGTGGTCGGCATCGCGTAGAACAGCGCCTCGCCGACGATGGGAATGTTCGACAGCGGGCGGCCCACAAGCGGGAGATACATCTTGTCCAGTCCATCGATACTCCTACTGGTCCAGTCATTCCCGATAAACGCCGAAAGCGCGGTTCCCAACAGCGTGATCATGAGCCCGCTGATGACCTGGTCGGCTTTCAACGTGATTGTCAGGAACGCGTGAATCAGCCCGGCAACGGCACCGAGCAACATGCCGGTCAGGAAACCAAACAACAGGCTACCAGTGGTCAGTGAGACGATGAACGAGCCGAGTGCGCCCACCAACATGATTCCCTCAACGCCGAGGTTCAACATTCCTCCGCGCTCGACGACGATTTCACCGAGCGAGGCGAGAATAAGTGGCGTTACGGCGGTGACCGTCGCTCCGAAGAGGTTCGTGACGAACGTCGCTGAAATGCCCTGCAGTATGACCATCTCGTACATGTCATTTTCCTCCGACTTTTTCGAAACCGACGACGTTAGCGACCGACTCCCGGACTGACCGCGACCCGAGGATGACATCGATCCGGTAGCTCCTGAACACCTCGGCGCTGATCAAAAACAGGATGAGCAGCGCCTCGATGATTTTCGAGATCGCACTCGGAACACCGAGGGTCACCTCGACCCAACTGCTCCCGACGAAAATGACACCGAACAAAAGCCCCGCGAGCATCGTCTGAATCGAACTGCGGCGGCCAAGCAGCGCGATCGGAATCGCAGTCCAGCCGTAGCCGGGACTCCAGCCCGGCCGGATCGATTGCTGATTGCCCGCTATCTCAAGGAAGCCAGCCAGGCCCGCTAACGCAGCGCCGAACATGAATACCACGAACGTGATCTTCTTCCTGCTGATTCCAGTCTGGGAGGCTGCCCCCTCGTTTGACCCCGAGAGGATGATCTCATATCCCAAGCGCGTCCGGTTGACGAGCAGCCAAGTGACAGCCACCGCGAGGAGCGCAACGACGATTCCGATGTTGATTCTCGTGTCGGGGAAAACGGGCAACAGCGGGAGTTCAAACCCGACCTGACCGGTCCGCGGGAAACTCCCGCCCGGTGCCTGAAGCGGCCCAGTGATGAGGTAGGTGCTCAACCGTTCGGCGGTGAACACCAGCATGAGCGTGGTCAGTATCTCGTTGACCTCGTACTTGTTGTACAGGTAAACGGGAACATACACCCACACTGCGCCGATGAGAAACGCAGTGACGAGTGCGATTCCCATCGCCACGAGACCGCTTGACTCTAAACCCAACATCCCGGGGACGCTAACACCGACCCATATTGTTGCGAGCCCGCCAGCAACGAGTTGTCCCTCGGCCCCGATGTTGTAGAGTCCACTGCGGAGTGGTAAGTAGACGGCCAGCCCGGCCAGGATCAGCGGGGCGGCCCGGTTGAGTACCCGGTCCCGCACGAATGGATTGTCGACCGCAGTGAGAAACATCTCCGAGTACACCATCACGGGGTCCGACTTGACGATCATAATCGGGATTGCAGCGACCGCAAGCGCCGCGAGGATTGTCCCTCCCTGCGCGGCCACTGCCAGCCACCGTGGCGTCTGTTTTCGCGGAGTTATTTCAATGCCGAAATTGTCCATCAATAGCTGACTTTTCTATACGAGTACTAAAAGTTTGCCATGTGCTATTGATTTCTGCCAACTAATATCTGCTCTCCTTGGACACTAACCGGGTAGCGGGGCCGACAGGGAGTGAAAATAAACTGGCCGAGCGGGCCTGTGCCGGTGTCCGGCCTCCTGTCGATCACTCGTGGACTCGGTTAGGATGGTCAGTTGTTTCACTTCCTGAGTCACAGGTTGAAAGACAGGCCAGTATCCACAGATTTAATTTACTCCTGTGGCTCTTAGAAAATGAAAGCTGTATGGGCTACCGAATCGGCACCGACATTGGCGGTACATGTACGGACTCGACGATCATGGACGAGGAGGGCCGCGTAACGATCGGAAAGGACCTCACAACGTATCCCGACTTCTCCCAGGGCATTTTCGACTCGCTGTCCGACGCGACGGCATCGATGGATATCTCCCTTTCCGAACTGCTTGGCGGTACGGACGTGTTCCTCCACGCGACATCGGTCGGGGAAAACGCGCTGTTCGAGCGCGACGGCGCGGACACTGGCTTGCTGACGACCGCCGGGTTCGAGGAGACGCTACACGCCACACGCGGCGGGTACGGCCGCTGGTCCGGACTCCCCTACGAACAGGTCAAAGATATCATCAACTCGGACAAGCCCGAGCCACTGATCCCACGCACCCGCATCGAAGGGCTCTCCGAACGGGCCTACCGCGACCAGATCGTCGAAGATCTCGACGACGAGGAGGTTCTCGAGGCTGTCGACCGACTGGTCGACGGTGGCGTCGAGTCCGTCGCCACGTGCCTGCTTTGGTCGTTCAGTTCGCCGGAACACGAACAGCGGGTGAAAGAACTCCTCGCCGAAAAGTACCCGGAGCTGTACGTGACGGTGTCGAGTGATGTCTCGCCGACCATGGGCGAGTACGAACGCACCTCCACTACGGTTCTCAACGCATACCTGGGGCCGACGGCACGGGAGTACCTCACTAACCTTCGAACGACGCTGTCTGAGTATGGCTTTTCAGGGCTACTGTTGTTGATGTTCTCGCATGGCGGGCTCGTAACCCGGGAAGACGCTATAGAGCGACCGGTCGGGCTGATGGAATCCGGGCCGGTCGCCGGCCTGTTGGGAAGCCAGTTCGTCGCCAACCGCCGGGGAATCGACAACATCATTTCGACGGACATGGGCGGCACCACGTTCAAAGTCGGCGTCATCAACGACAACCGCATTGAGTACGCTGACGAGCCCATGGTCGGCCGCCACCACTACCAGTTCCCGAAACGGGATATCCACTCGATCGCCGTTGCCGGCGGGAGCGTCATTTCGCTGGAAGAGGATACCAATGTCCCGACCGTCGGCCCGGAGAGTGCGGGGTCGGACCCCGGGCCTGCCTGTTACGGGCGCGACGGTGACCAACCGACGGTAACGGACGTAGACCTCATTCAGGGGTACTTCGCGCCCGAGTATTTCCTCGGCGGTGACAAAGAGATGGCTGCCGACCGTGCCTACGAGGTGTTCGACAAGCAGATTGCGTCACCGCTCGGGAAGTCGGTCGACGAGGCTGCAGCGGACATTTACAAACTGATCAACTCGATCATCACCGACCTGCTGCGCGAGACGACCGTCGAGAAAGGTATTGACCCCCGGAAGTTCTCGCTGGTAGCCATCGGCGGCGCAGCCGGGATGCACGCGGCTTCGTACGCACGTGCGCTCGACATTCCGGAGGTGCTCATCCCCCACACGGCCTCGGTCAACAGCGCGCTCGGACTCCTCTCAACGGACGTGACTCACGAACACATCGACGTGCAGGGAATCGAGCCCCCGTTCCGCGCGGCAGAAATCAACGAGGTCTTCGAGGACCTGTCGGGAACCGCACAGCGCAAGCTTACAGACGAGGGGTTCAGTGCCGAACAGACCGAGCTAAAACGCTCGATCAGCATGCGTTACCAGCGGCAGGTCCACGAACTCCTGACGCCGGTCGAAGCGGACGGCGAACTCATCCAGGCCGATATCGAAGACACGGTCGACCGCTTCGAGGAGTTGTACGAACAACGCTACGGTGAGGGTTCGGCGTTCAAGGAGGGCGGTATCGAGATGACGGAGTTCCGCGTCCGGGGTGTCGGGTCACTGACCACGCCCGACCTGAAAGAACACACCCTCAGCGAGTCAAACCCCGAGCGGGCCCGCATGGGGGCAAAGGAGATGAACTTCGAGGCTGCAGGCGGGCGCATCGACGGAGCGCTGTACGACTACGAGGAACTGACGCCCGGTGACGAGATTACGGAGCCGGGTGTCATCCTGACGCCCGTGACGACCATCGTGGTGAATCCGGGTGATATCGCCCGGATGGACAGGTATCAGAACATTCGAATCGGCATTCAGGAGGGCAACTATGAGTAACCAGACAGCAGACGGCAGTATCGACCTGGGAACCGGCGACCTCGACCCGGTTACGTTCCAGATTATCAAACACCGCCTGGCCAGAGTCACCGACGAGGCAGTCGAGGCGCTCAAACGCGTCTCCGGCGCGCCAAACACCAACGAAGGCCACGACCTGATGGTCGCGTTGTACACCAGAGATGGGTCGCTGCTGACCGGTGGTGTCGGCTTCTTGCATCACTATCTGGGTGCGTCAGAGGCGACCAAACACATTATCGACCGGTTCGAAGGCGACATCAACGAGAACGATATGTTCATTCTCAACGACCCGTACACCGCGGCGCTGCACCCGCCGGACGTGTACATCATCTGCCCCATCTTCTACGACGGGGAACTGCAGGCGTTCTCGGCCAGTTTCGTCCACGTCGCCGACATCGGTGCTGTCGACCCCGGGGGCTTCTCACCCAACGCGACAACCATCTTCCATGAAGGGTTCCAGACGCCCGGCATGAAACTCATCGAGCGTGGGGAGATGCGCCAGGATGTTCTCGATACCATCCTAAATATGAGCCGGGACCCGGGAATGGTCGAACTCGACCTCCGCTCCGAGATTGCCGCCAACAACGTCGCGAAAGACCGGATGCAGGAGCTGATGGGCGAGTACTCGCCGGAAACAATCGAGGAAGTCGGCGAGACGCTCATCGAGCAATCGGAAAAGAAACTGCGAAAGCGCCTCCGCCAACTGCCGGATGGCCGGTGGGAGGAACGCCAGTACCTCGACTCGGCAAGCGAAGACCGTGCGTTCACTGTGCAGTTGGCACTTGAAAAAGAGGACGATTCGCTGCGCTTTGACTTCGAGGGGACCGACGGGCAGAGCGAAGTCGGGTTCAACTGTACTGAAATCGGGACCGTCGGTGGTGTCATCGCACCGCTGCTCCCGTTGCTCTGTCACGATATGACCTGGAACGACGGTATCTTCCGGGCGATCGACGTACACGCGCCGAGTGGAACCATCGTCAACGCCGAGCGTCCCGCGCCGATATCGATCGCCACCATCGGCACACTCCAGATGTGCAACTCCCTCGCCACGGTTGCGGTGTCGAAACTGCTCGGCTCCAGCAGCGCGTACGCGGACCGCGCGACCGGTGTCTGGCACGGCGCACACTCACACATCGCACTGGAAATCGACCACGGCGGCGACACACAGGTCGAAGCCCTCACCGACACCTTCGCCGGGTCGGGCGGGGCACGCGCGTTCGACGACGGCGTCGACCTCGGCGGGGAGGTCGTCAACATCGTCGCCAGGTGGGGGAACGCGGAGCGCCACGAAGCGGTCCTCCCGCTGATGTATATGTATCGCCGGTTCGTGGCCGACTCGGGTGGCCCGGGTGAACACCGCGGTGGCCTGGGTCACGAGTACGCGGTCACGCCCGTCGCCGACGAGGACGTCGAGAGTCTCAGCGTCGTGACGATGGGTCGTGGCATCGAGGTGCCCCACTCGACGGGTGTCTTCGGCGGGTACCCGGGCGCGAACATCGAGTACGCCACCTACCGGGACGCCGACCTCTCCGGGGACGGCCCGTTCCCGCCGACCGAGGCGTCACTGCCCGACCCCGAGCACATCCAGTGGGGCGTCGATGAACTCGGCGACGACGATGTCTTCCACGTCCGGATGCCCGGGAGCGGCGGGTACGGCGACCCGCTCAACCGGGACCCCGACTTGGTGGCCGAGGACGTCGCCGAGGGGAAAATCGAACCCGAGACTGCGCGGTCCGTCTACCGCGTCCCGGTTGACGAGGACGGAACCATCGTCGACTCCGTCGAACAAGCTCGTGAAGACGGCTACAGCGAGCGATTGGACTCGGCGACCGTCCCGGAGACGGCACCGAACCCAGGCGACACCGAGGCGACGGCGTACAGACTCGGCGCAAACGTCGGTGTCGAGATCGACGACGAGGGCCACCCGTATGCGATCTGTGACGGCTGTGACACGGCCGTCGCCCGTGCCGACACGAACTGGAAAACCGACGTTGCACAGCGCGAGGCGCCGCTCTCGGATGCCGGCGAGGCGACCCACGGACCCGACCAGTACTGTCTCCGGCAGTTCCTCTGTTCGGAGTGTGGGACCCTCCTCGATACGGAGGTCTCGAAACGCGACGATCCGGTGTTGTGTAGCGAACTCTCACTGTAAGCGGCCCCGCTACGACTCGGGGCAACCCGTTCGAAACCCTACCCGTCGCTTTCGTCAATACCGGCGGCCGCGACGATTCGTTCCCCGGCCGCACTTGCCTTCTTGAGGAGGTCCGGATAGGCCGCCGTAATCCCGACTGGCTCGCCGTCGTCGACGACCCGGTCGCCATCACAGAAGACGGTCGTGACCTCCGTCCCGAGTGCCTGATAGACGAGTGCGTTGATGCTATTGGGGCTGGGTGTCAGGTGTGGCTGGTCGATGTCCAGAATCGCGATGTCGGCCCGCTTCCCGGCCTCAAGCGAACCGAGCGTGTCGGCCTTCCGGATCGACTGTGCGGCCTCGATAGTCACCATATCGAGTGCTGCCGCTGCCGGGAGCACCCCGGGGTCCTGGTGATAGCCCTTGTGTGCCATCGCGGCCAAGCGCAGGTCGGCAAGGGGGTTGACTGTGTCGCTGAGCGTCGTATTGTCCGTCCCGAGGCCGACGGTGACGCCGTGTGCCCGCATAGTCTGGAGCGGAGCAAAGCCGTTCCCCAGCGCCATGTTCGAGCCGATGTTGTGTGCGACCCTGGTGTCCGTCTCGGCGAGCAGCCGCACGTCCCGTTCGTCGGTGTAGACACAGTGAGCCAGGAGCGCGTGTTCGCCCAGCGAACCGACGTTCCGGAGGTGCTCGATGGGCGAGAGCGACCCCCCGACCTGTTCGGGTGCTTCGGCCGTGTGTATCGTCGTCATCACGTCGTGGCGTTCGGCGAACCGGTAGGTCTCTCGGAGCCCATCGTCGGTCATGCCCTCGATGACGACCGGCGCGACCCAGATTTCGTGTCGCCCGTCGGCACTGCCGTGGTAGTCCTCGGAGAGCGATTCCAGTTCGTCCAGCCACTCGTCTAACTCCGCAACGTAGCGGCCCTGGTCGGGCTGTTCGATAGACGGGTCACGGCCCCCGATACGCTCGATCAGTGTTTTGAACCCCTCGTCGGCGGGCAGGTCCCTGACGCCGCGTGCGTAGATGCTCCGGATACCCGCAGTCTCGAAGGCATCGAATTTGCCCGTCATCGGGCCCGACGCGCCGAGCGGGAGTTCGGCGTCATTGTCGACGAAGGTGGTCACGCCCGCGGTCAGTGCCTCTGCGCAGTACAGCGCAGCGGCGAGTTCATGCTCCTCGGCCGTCATCTGGGCGATCCCTGGCTGTTTGATGTTGAACAACCAGTCGTAGAGCCCGCGGTCGGTGCCACAGGACCCACGCAGCAGTATGTCCGAGACGTGTGTGTGGGGGTTCACCAGCCCCGGAATCACAGCGCTCCCCGTCGCGTCGAGTCGCTCTGTCGGGTCGTGCTTGTCGGCGAGAGCATCGGCGTCCCCGACAGCGAGGATACGGTCCCCCTCGACGGCGACGGCACCGTCGTCGATGACCTCCCGGCGAGGGTTCTGTGTCACTACAGTACCGCCTTCGATGAGCAGGTCTGTCATCGGTCACTGCTTCTTTCCGAACCTGCATAGTATTACCGACAGTTTTCATTGTCGGGCAAGCACACGCGTAAAAACGTGCAAACAGCTGTAAAGATTTCGCTAAGGGGTGCCGAAACGCTCAGTTCGTGATGACGCCGTCGACGTACTCCGAGGAAGTGGAGACCCGCTCGTAGGCCGACATTCCCTCGTACTGCGTGCCGGCAAACACGTCCTCGCCGGTGATGTCGTTGTTCTCCAGCTGAGTGACGGTCTCGTCGACCTGGCTCGCGACATCCGAGGGGACCGCAGAGCCGTAATCGTCGAGTTCGACGCCGCCCTCTGCCATCCCGAAGTAGTTGCCCCGGAAGTCGTCGACGTTGAACCGAGAAATGTCACCAGCGTTCCCTTCTCGTGCCGCTTCCGCCGTCTGCTGGTAGAACGGAGTCCAGTCCCACATCCGGCTAGTGATGTACTTGTCGTACTCAATATCGGTGCCAGTGAACGCGTCGGCATAGCCGTACGACCACACATCCCTCTCCGCGGCGACTTCTATCGTCGTCGGGGTACTGACCCTGTATCCGAGCACGTCCGCTCCCTGGTCGGCCAGCGACTCGGCGGCGTTTCGCTCGGCTGGCGGGTCATACCACGCGTCGGTGTACCGGATAATCAGCTCCACGTCCTCGTTCACGCTTTTTGCCCCCTGCATCACGGCGTTGAGCTCGGTCACTGTACTCGCGATGTCGAACGGCATCACGTATCCCAGCGTATCCGTCTCAGTGAGCAACCCGGCAGCAACACCGGTCGCGTAGCAGGCGTCTTCGAGTTGTCCGAGGTAGTATCCCAGTTTGTCCCCTTCGTACCCTTCGACAGGTACCATCCGGGGCGTCTCGATATAGATGTCGTCGAAGTCCTGGACGACTTTCGCTGCCGGCGAGCCGTACCCGAACGTACACGCCTCGATGACATCCACTCCCTGCTGAATCAACGTTCTGAACGTCGACTCTGCCTCGGAA
Source organism: uncultured Halobacteriales archaeon (assembly GCA_964581735.1). GTDB lineage: Archaea > Halobacteriota > Halobacteria > Halobacteriales > Haloarculaceae > Salinibaculum. The sequence continues at coordinate 20,277 of CAZOQK010000005.1, forward strand.
GTCGAGACATCCGCGACGACTTCGGTTTCGTAGTAGTCGAGTTCCTCGACGACATTCTTCCGCGCCGTTTCGTGCGTGGCTGTCCAGCCGATGTCGGTAATCGGTTCGTTGTAAACGTACCCTGCGGTGACCGTGTCGCCGCTGGATCCGGAACTCCCGCCACCGGAACAACCTGCGAGCCCAGTCATCAGGGCTGCACTAACGACTCCGCTCTTCTTGAGCAGTGACCGTCGTGATTCCATGATATACGTATTCAAGACAGATAGCACTGTATTTAAAATTTCGGGTTTTGGCTTGAGTTCGTTCACCTGAGACGATTAAATACTGTGCAATATTTGTAATTGCTCTTCAAAGATAGACATTAGTCCAATACTGGTGGGGGAATCACTCTGTGACTACAGGTGACAGCCTGCCTGTGTGGCTCCGTCTCCCGGCACGCGGCGTGGGGATGCCCGGCTCGCCACGGAACCACTTCCAGTAGGCTTATAATGCCGTTCGCATATTGATTTTGCATGCCCACCTTCACGGCAAGCCTCGCCAATCATCACAGCCCATCGTACGTCGTCGATGCCGTCCGGCGCATCGACCAGGACCTGGGCTATGACAACTTCTTCGTCGGCGACGAGCGGCTCAATCACAACGCGTACTCGCTTCTGGCGCTGGCCGCTCATAACTCCGAGCGCATCGGACTCGGGACCGGTGTCACGAACCCCTACACGCGTCACCCGGCGATGACCGCGGCAGCGATGGCCACACTGGACACGATTTCGGACGGGCGCGCCCACCTCGGTCTCGGTGGGGGGTCCGGCATCGGACTTGACCCGCTGGGGTACGACCAGGACGACCCCGTCGGAACACTCCGTGACGCGATCAAGATCATCAACGGCCTCCTGGACGGCGAGAGTGTAACCCTGGACCGTCCCGAGTTCTCCGTCGACGACGCCGACCTCGACATCACTCCCGACTCGGACGTTCCCGTATACGTGGCGGGGCGGGGGCCGTCCATCCTCGGCCTGGGTGGGTTCCGGGGTGACGGCGTCATCGCCGGCGCCGGGCTGGCGAGTCCGGACGGGATGGCCTACGCTCACGAGAAGATCGGAAACGGAGCGAGCAAAGCCGACCGCGACCTCGCGGATATCGACATCGTTTGCTGGGCGTTTCTCTCGATTGCCGACGACCGCGATGCAGCCCTCGACGGCGTGAACCCGCTCGTGGCTCGCATCGTCAACAAGACCCCGCTCCCGGCGCTCGAGGCAATCGGTATCGAGGGTGACCTTGCAAAACAGGTCAAAGCTATCGACGGCGTCCGGGAACTCTCGGCCTCCGAGCTTCGTGAGAAGATTCCACGGTCAGTTACCGAGCAGTTCGCCGTCGCAGGAACGCCGTCAGAATGTCTGGACCGTATCACGGAACTCCGCGAATCCGGTGTCGACCACTTCGGCCTGCTGGCGTTTGGCAACGACGAATGCGACGAACTCGAGGGACTAACACAGTTCTCGAACGCGGTTATCGACGAGATGGCGTAGAAGGCGCTCCCCAACCGGACCCGGTGGTGGCAACCCGGAACTCAGTCTTGCTTTTCGTCCGCGGCCGCGTTCTGTACACTCTCGATGATTTTGGTGTAGCCCGTGCACCGACAGATGTTCCCGGAGATGCGTTCCTGTATCTCAGTGACCGACGGGTCGTCGGTTTCCTCAAGCAACGACACGGCATTGAGTACCATCCCGGGCGTACAGTAGCCACACTGGAGACCGTGTGTATCCCAGAACGACTGCTGGACCGGGTGGAGTTCTCCGTCATCGCCGGTCAACCCCTCTACGGTGGTGAGTTCCTCGCCATCGACCTGCGCGGCGAGCATATTACAGGACTTCACCGGCTCTCCGTTGAGCAAGACCGTACAGGCACCACAGCGAGTACTCTCGCACCCGCGGTGGACGCTCGTCAGGAACTCTCCCTCCCGGAGGAACGACGACAAGAGCGTGCCTGCTTCCACTGTCTGTGCGACTTCCGTGCCGTTGAGTGTTAGGTCGATTTGTACCTCTGGGGCTGGTTCGGGTGTCCCGTCGGCCCGCGACATCACGCAGCCCTCCCTGCCCGCTCGACTGCAGTGTCGAGCGCGTCTTTTGCGAGTGTCGTCACGAGTTCACTCTTGAACTCCGACGACCCCTCGAAGTCAGCGACCGGCTCCGCGTTCTTCCCGACCGTCGTCGCTGCCTGTGCGCGCTGCGCGCTGGTCGGTTCCTCGCCAACCAGTGTCGCTGCAGCAGTCGACATCACGGTCGGTTTCTTTTCCAGTGCACCGGTGACAATCTCCGCAGTCTCGACAACGCCGTCGTCCAGTTCGACGACGGCACCGACTGCGGCGACCGGGTAGGACCCCTCCGCTGGCGTCCACTTCTCGTAGGCAGCACCTGCCCTCCGGCCGAGAACGTCGAAGCGGACTTCCCGGATGACCTCAGTGGGTTCAAGCACCGTCTCGAGTTGTCCCTCGTAGAACGACCGGCCGTCGATAATACGTTGCCCGTCGGGCCCCACCGCGACGACTGCCGCATCGAACAGCGACACGAGCGTCGGCGGGTCACCTCTCGGGGCTGCTTGTGCAATCGCGCCACAGAACGTGCCGCGGTTACGTACCTGGATATCGCCGATAGACCGGGCCGCGTCACCGATTGTGGGATTGGCCTCCGTGACCACGTCGGAATTGGCCACGTCAGTGTGCCTGGCGAGACACCCGATGCGTAACTCTTCACCATCCTGTTCGATGTAATCGTGCCCGTCGACGTTGTTGATGTCGACCACGACATCGTATTCGGCGGCGCGTTGCCGGTGTTCGGGGAGCAGACTCTGTCCACCGGAGAGAATCGTGGCCCGTCTGCCGTGTTCCTCGAGCAACGAGCACGCTCCCGCTATTGTCTCGGGAGTGGCGTACTTTGATATAGCCATCAGTCATCCGACCTTCGTCTTCAGAGTACGTATAATTAATCCATCGTTGTGGTCACGGGCTCACTAGATGGCTTTGTTGCTCAGAAAGCCTGCTGTGGGGAATTGGGGTGATTTGGCTTGTTTTAGTGTGCATTTGCCCACTGTTTTCTGTTTTTGCTACCTTTTCTTACTAGTATTCACCTCATAAGTAAATTTTATAAATGTGTGTGTCGATTTGTGAAACGGAATGACAGCAAAGAAGAGAGAATTTCATGGCAAGCCCGACCCTGGGAAGTTCACTCGGCGCGCCTTCGCGACAGGCACACTGCTCGCCTCAGCGGGGCTGGCGGGCTGTAGCAATTTGATGGACGGAAATGACAATGACACATCCGAAGAGACCGAACAGACGACAGAACCAATCGAGACAACCGAGACCCAGACGCAGACCGACTCAACCGACGAACAAACCGGAAACACGACGATGAACTGGGACCGCCGTCCGGATGCAGAGGGAGGCCGAGTCGCAGCAATGTGGTTGCTCGTTGAGGACGGGAGTATCCTTGCCGAGCTAACCATCGAGGACCAGCGATACCGGAACTTTCAGGACCAGTTTCTCACCCTCGTCAAAGATAACGACTGGAAATACGAGGAGACGTGGAACGTAATAGGGCAGTTCGACCAGTTCGGTCCTGCGATGGAAAAGGCACAGGAAGAACTCGGGACAGCCGACGCAGAGATGCCCACTGCGCCCGAAATGAGCGTTTCGGAGCCGGCGAAGCCAGTGTTTAGAGGTGAAGAAGGAGTCACGCAGTGGTACCGGAGGCGTGATTTCGAAGGCGGCAAAGAGGTAGCGACATGGGTGCTGTTCGACGGTGAGAAACCGCTTGAGATGGTCATGGCGGAGTCCAACCAGTACAAGCACGCGTACGATGACGACCTGTCGATGTCCTCGCTCGTGTGGTCGATTACCCCCGAAGAGAGCATGAACCGGGACGACGACGGGACACTGAACGACGACCCGGCAAAGTGGAGCAACCTCACGCCGTACGACGACCCACATACTACCCTCACCGACGCAACGGCCCAGGCGATGGATTATATCGAACAGAGTGAGTATCCAGTAAGCGACGGCATTGTCTGAGGCGGGAGCCGCGTTTCTCCGTCGGTGAGACGGTCGATAGGCAGGATTCCGCCTCGGAGAGGGTTGCTGCACTCCAACCCAAACACTATGCTGGCGGACGAGAGTCAGTGGGTATGACGCTTCGTCCGCCGACAGAAGCAGAGGTCCGCGAACTCGGCAACTCGCTGCAACTCGAACTGACCGACCGGGAAGTCACCGCGTTCCGCGAGCGTATCGCTGACGGCCTGAGTGCGTACGAAACAGTCAGAGACCACGCCGGGACGATGCCCGACTCGCCGGACCGACAGCTGGACACCGGTCGCCGCGTCCGTGAGGAAGACCCCTACAACGCCTGGATTACCAAGTGTGCCATCGAGACGACAGAAGACGGCCCGTTGGCAGACTGCAACATCGCGGTCAAGGACAACGTCGCCGTCGCCGGTGTCGAGATGACCTGTGGCTCACAGGTCGTCGAAGGGTTCGTTCCTGCGAGCGACGCGACTGTTATCTCCCGGGTGCTGGCGGCCGGTGGGACAATCGTCGGCAAGACGAACATGGACGACATGGCCTTTACCGGGAACGGGCACTCGAGCGCGTTCGGACCGACGCTGAACCCCCACGACCCCGACCGGCTCTCCGGCGGGTCGAGCGGCGGGAGCGCCATTGCCGTCGTCGAGGGCGAGGCGGACATCGGCATCGGCGCCGACCAGGGCGGCAGCATCAGGGTCCCGGCCGCCTGGTGTGGGATCGTCGGGCACAAGCCGACACACGGCCTCGTTCCCTACACCGGCATCGTCGGTATCGAGAACACCATCGACCACGTCGGCCCACTGGCTGCCAATGTCGAGACGGCCGGGCGCGCCCTGACAGTGCTTGCGGGCAAGGACCCGATGGACCCGCGCCAGCCCGACGACATTCCAACCTCCGAGTATACTGACCTCGACGGCGACCCGGCCGACCTGTCGGTCGCCGTTATCAAGGAGGGCTTTACCCGCCCCGAGGCAACCGGAGCGGTGAACGAACGGGTGCGGGACGCACTCGCCATCTTTGAAGATGCCGGTGCGACAGTCGATTCGGTATCACTGCCCTTGCACGACGATGCCACGGATATCTACACCGTCGCCCTCGCAGAGGGGACGGTCGCGGCATTCCGGGGAGAAGGTGTCGGGCACAACTGGCTGGGCTGGTACAACACCCAGTGGGTCGACGCGTTCGGGAAGTTCCGGCGGGCCCAGGGCGGGGATTTCCCGCCGAGTTACAAATACAACCTGCTGCTCGGTGCCTACACCAGCCAGCAGTACCACTCGAAGTACTACGCCGAGGCGATGAACCTCCGCACCGAGCTGACTGCTGCCTATGACGATGTCCTCGAGTCATACGATGTCATCGCGATGCCGACGACCCCACAACTGCCAAACGAGTACGTTCCGGACCAGGATATCCATGCGTTCCTTGACGACGCCTGGGGGTGTCTCGCCAACACGTGCCCGTTCAACGCGACCGGCCATCCCGCACTCTCGGTCCCTGTCGAACCGGCCGATGTGCTCCCTGTTGGGGTGATGCTCGTCGGCAACCACTTCGCGGACGACCGAGTACTCGATGCTGGCAGAGCTATCGAACGAGTTGTCTGATCCCGACAGTCCGTGGAACATGTGGCTCAGTGACGAACCCGATAGCTTCCGTACCCGGGGGTAGCCCCCCACCCTGGATGTAAGTATCTGTATATTACGCATGTGGGGTAAGAATCGAAAAATTTGATTGAATATAGCAGAAATGGGCTTAGAGTTATTGTTATATTCTCTTCATCCGGTGGAATTATAAATCAATCATCCATTGTATAACGTATGGCGCGTTCAGAGAGCCACGTTAACCAGCTGATAGAACAGACCGGGTCGGCGATACATGACGGGGAGTTCCCGCTGAAGATTGTCAACGACGAGTCGATTTACCGGGAGGAACTCCGCCGGATATTCACCCGTAGCTGGAACTACCTGGGTCACGTCTCGGAGTTCGACGAGCCGGGCGATTACGTCCGGCGACACATCGGTGAGGACCCGTTTATTCTCACCATGGATGAAAACGAAGAGCTGCATGCCTTCCTTGACAGCTGTCAACACAGAGGCGCCCAGTTCTGTACGGCCGATAAGGGCAACACCTCACATTTCCGGTGTCCGTACCACGGGTGGACCTACAAGAACGACGGCAGCCTACAGGGCATGCCCCACAAAGAGGAGTCGTACCAGAACCTTGACACCGACGATGTCGAACTGGAGGAGGCGTACGTTGACACGTTCAAAGGACTGATTTTCGGCCGCATCGTCGACGAGGGACCCTCACTTGAAGATTCACTGGGCGAGATGAAGTACTACCTCGAGGTGATGTTCGACCTCACGGAGGAGGGAATGACAGTCGTGACCGATGCCCATCGGTGGGAAGCCGAACACGACTGGAAGACGTCGGCCGACAACTTCGCCGGTGATAACTATCACGTGTTGACAACACACAAAGCGGGGTTCGAAGCTGACAACATCCACGAGGGGCCATGGGAGGAACTTCCCGAGATGGCAGAACGGAAAGGGAAGTACAACCACCTCGCGGTCGCGGAAGATGTCAACGGCGACTACGCCGGGTCACTGAGCCTGATGGTAACCTACGACAACGACACCCACATGGGGTATCCCGAGGAACTCACCGACCACTACAATCCGGACCTCAGTGACGAGCAAAGAGCGCTGTTCAGCCAGTCGCTCTACTACTTCGGGACGATCTTCCCGAACACGACCATTATCCACGCGATTCAGGCCGGGGGTTGGGGCGGTCCGTGGGCGTGTATCCGCAAGTGGCAACCGCGTGGCCCCGGCGAAACCGAGGTCATCAGCTGGTGGCTCGTCCCGAAAGAGCTCGAAGACAACGAGGAGTTCATGGAGAAGTCCTATCGTGGGTGGGAGAGTCTCAGCCCCGGAGGCGCCTTCGAGTCCGACGATCTGTCGGTCTGGAGCGGTATTTCCGACTCCAGCAAGTCAGTCACGCTCGAAACACGGGGGACGACCGGAAACATGCAACAGGGAATGGAAGGGATGTGTGACGGTCTGGAGTCCCCGGACGACCCGATGTTCGGCCCGGCAGCGGTGACAGAGTATGGTGGTTACTACGACGAACGGCACTCCCGAGGCCTGTTGGGGGCCTGGCACAGACAGATGTCGAAGGGACGGCCAGGGCCCAACGGGGAGGAGTCCGATGAGTAAGGAACTGCACGAACCACCGTCGAGCCAGGTCTCACCCAGGGTCCAGCAGACTGTCGAGCAGTTTCTCTACCGCGAAGCCGACTTTCTCGACTCGTTCGCCCTCGATGAGTGGCTGGGGTTGCTGGCGGATGATGTCACTGTCCGTGTGCCAGTCCGGACCTACACCCACCCAGGGACCGAACACGGCGAGTTCAGCGAGGACGGGTACTACCTCCACAACGATTACAAGATGCTCAGCGAGCGCGTCACGCGACTCAGCAAGGAGTACGCGTGGGCCGAAAACCCGCGGTCGCGCGTCCGGCACGTCCTCGGGAACGTCCGCATTGAGGAGACCGCCGAGGGGTACGAGGTGACAAACAGCCAGCACGTGTTTCGGTCCACCGGCGACACGGCAGACCACGACCTCATTTCCGCCCAGCGTGAGACCACGCTGCGGAGCAGCGACGATGGGCTCCTGATTGCTGACCGGACCGTGTTGCTCGACCACAGTATCCTCAACACGAAGAACCTCACCCTCCCGCTGCTATGACTGGGCACTTGCCCGAACGGACATCCGACCGGACGCAATTGATGACACTCGCCGGCAAGTCCAGCGATGTCAGGGTCAGTAAACTCGTCTCGAAGGGTGAACGACTCGAACTAGACAGCGGAGCGGCCGTCATCAAACTCGACTCGTTACTCCTCGAAGCACTCGCCTGGCAACGCTCCGGTGAGGGTCTCTGTGACATCGTCGGGGACCCGGATGTAGTAACTGCTGACCCGGTGACGGCGTTCGATGTCGATGGGCCGGGCGATGGGGACCAGTACACTATCGCGAGCGAGTACTCCTCGGTCAGCGTCTCGCGAGCCGAGACCACTGGCGGTGACGGCCTCCGTATCGTCGCCCCTGGGCGGGGCACCGGCTCGATTCTCGGGACCGCCACGCTGTGTGAAGTAACGAGAATCGACACTACGTTCGCCTTCTCCGACTGGTTCGAAACGCCGTTCGGGCCGGAAGATACACCCACCGAGGGGGCGATCTGAGACCGCCCCGTCCGTCGGGGTTCGCGCCAACGCGGCCGCGCTGTTTCAAAAAGAAATTTACGACTGCGCTCCGTTGCTATGTGCATGGCAAAGTCCCGCAGCAACACGGATGGACTCATAAATCAAACCGGTGAAAAAATTGAAGACGGGAAGTTCCCGTTCGAGATATACAGCAACGAAGATATCTATCAGGAGGAGTTGCGGCGGTTGTTCAGCCGGACGTGGAACTACATCGGCCACACATCGGAGTTCCAGGAACCGGGCGACTACGCACGCCGCTACATCGCGGGTGACCCGTATATCCTGACCTACGATCGGGACGGCGAGTACCACGCGCTGCTTGACGCCTGCAAGCACCGGGGCGCACAGTTCTGTACCGCTGATAAGGGAAACACGACTCACTTCCGGTGTCCGTACCACGGGTGGACCTACCGGAACGACGGCGAGTTGCAGGGGATGCCGTACAAGGAGGAGTCCTACCAGAACCTCGATACCGACGAAATCGCACTCGAGAAGGCCAACGTCGAAATCTACAACGGGCTCATCTTCGGGCGACTGGTCGATGTGGGTCCCTCTCTTGCGGAATATCTCGGGGACTTCACGTGGTATCTTGACCTGCTGTGTGACATCACTGAGGAGGGTATGACCGTCGTTGCCGACCCACACAAATCCATCGCGCCGCACAACTGGAAGACGCCGGCACAGAACTTCGGCGGCGACAACTACCACGTACTTGCCACCCATCAGGCCGTCTTCGAGTCTGAAGACCTGGGTGAGGCGGGTCCCTGGGAGAAACTGCCCTCGGCCCGGGAGCGCAAGGGTGATTACAACCACTTGGCGGTGACCGAGAACGCGTCGCTGAGTTTCCTCGTGAACTACGACGAAGACACGCATCTGGGCTACCCCGACGGGATTACCGAGCACTACAACTCCAAGCTCAGCGACGAACAGCGCGAACTGTTCAGCCAGTCCGTCTACTACTTCTCGTCGCTGTACCCCAACACGAATATCAACCACGCCATCTCCGGTGGCGGCTGGGGTGGGCCGTGGATGCAGATTCGGACCTTCGTGCCGCGCGGTCCCAGCGAGACGGAGATTATGAGTTGGTGGCTCGTTCCGAAGGAACTCGCCGACGACGAGGAGTTCATGGAGCGTGCCTACCACGGGCTCGAGACCACGAGCCCGGGTGGCACCTTCGAGTCGGACGACCTCTCGGTGTGGGCCGGGATCGCGGAATCGACCGATTCGGTCACCATGGAACTCAACCAGACGGAGGGGAACATGGAGCAGGGACTCGAAGGGATGAGCGATGATCTTGAGACTGTCGACGACCCGATGTTTGGCCCGGCAGAAGTCCAGCGGTTCGGCGGCTACTACAGCGAGGCAGGCGCCAGGAACCACCTCAAACACTGGCACAAGTACATGTCTATGGGCAGACCCGAAACGGCCGGGAGTGGCGCCGATGAGTGAGGGTCCGGGGGTAGAGCCGTCGGCGATGGTCTCCGCCGACCTCCAGCACGAAATCGAGCAGACACTGTACACCGAGGCGGCGTTGCTCGACAGCTACCGGCTCGAAGAGTGGCTTGGGATGCTCACCGACGATGTCGTCATCACGGCGCCCATCCGTCGCGACACCCACCCGGGCACCGAACAGTCCGAATTCAGCGAGGAGGGGTACTACATCTACAACGAGGCTGATGTCCTCCAGGAGCGAGTTACGAGGCTCGGCAAGGAGTACGCG
>CAZOQK010000006.1:0-28679 GCA_964581735.1 uncultured Halobacteriales archaeon
GAGGCGTCCGTCCGGGGAGAAGATGGTTATCCCGCGGTCGTAGGCCTGCTGTTGGTTTTGTCCCTGCATACTTAGATATCGAGCGTCGTCGCGCCCGCAAACCCCTCGTCTGTCTCCACGTCAACCCGGTCTGGCCCGACGTGAGCGGTCCGCTCGGAGTCACGAAACACGACGTCTCTCTGCTCAGAGCTTTCCAGTCGGCGCCTCATATACTTTTCTTCACAGGCACGCACGGTCCCACTGACACCCCGGACCCGAAGCCCGACATCCATGCCGTCGACGCGCCCGAGCGTCGCCAGTACGGCACGCGCTCGGTCGACTTCGCCACGATGGACGCGGACGATAGCGCCGCCCTGTCCCTCAGCGAGTGAAAACGAGAGGACTGTCAGGTCCACGCCAGCACTCCCCACGTCCCCGACAAGATTCTGGGCGGCGTACCACACCTGGCGCTGGAGGGTGCCGCGGTCGAAGGCGGCGTCGGGCCACACCTCGATACCGACCGCGAGATAGCGCCACCGCGGCCGGAGGTGTTTCGGCAGGTGCTTCATGATCCCGTTTCCGACGGCCACCGATATCAATGGCACGCTCGGCTGCCCCCACTGAGGGATACGAGGATTGAATATCCTGCGTTGCGAGAAGTGTGAACGAATAGCAATGGCGCGGCGACATCTCTACGGCGGTGGGATTGGGGTAACGGGCCTGTTTCTGGCCGCGGTGCAACTCTGGCACGGGCTCGAACAGACTGGACGCGGGCTCGTACTTGCGTTCGAAGCAGGGCCATTCGTCTTGGTTGCACTCTCGCTCGTCTACGCCGGCTACTGGCTCGCACGAGCGGACGACCTCGAAGCCGACAGCCCGCGAATCCTGGCGTGGGGTGCCGGCGGCGTCGTGCTGTTTGTCTCCGTTGGCGCACTCCTGTTGTTCAGTCAGCGGGTCTTCTTGGACACGCTCAACCGCGCAGCCTACGTCGCAATCGATCACGTCACCATCGGGGCTGTCGTCGGGGTGTTGATCGGGCTCTACGACGCCCGGAACCAGCAGACCTACCGGGAACTCGAACGCGAGCGTGACCGCGTCGAGGCGTTCGGGAACAAGGCCGCCGACGTGAACAACTACGGCCGTGCGCTCAACCAGTGCTCGTCGGTCGACGAAGTGAGTGCGCTGTGTATCCAGGCGATGCAAGCGTTACTCGGCGTCTCCGAGGTCGCTGTCCTGACACTGGAGGAGGATGTCGTGACGGTCATCGACGACACGATACTGAACGTCTCCGGAGAGACGCTGGCCGGCCTGGGCGAGCGGGCATGCGGTGCCGAGCGCGCCGCGGTCGTCACCCACGAGGACGTGCCGGACGAGCTGAGCGAGCGTGCAACGGCCGTCGTCACCGTCGAGATGTCGGCCCGCACCGACACGGCCTACGCCCTCGTCGCATTGACCCGCGCAGACACCGCGTTCGGGACCGAAGATATCCAGTTGCTGGAACTGTTAACCGCCCACGCCGGGACCGCCATCGACGGCATCACCGCCCGGCCGGCGGCCGACCCACCCGAGGGACCCACGGGTCAGGGGTGATCAAGGAGACCGTGGACGCTCTCCTCGTCGCCCACACCGTTCGTGAACATCACGACGCCGTCCGCGAGATGCAACCCCCGGTGAGACACACCACGCCGGCCACCACTTTCAGCAGTGTCGGGATACGCGCCTCGTCACTCATGCATGGTGGCAGAGACGCAGCCAGAACGGCTTAAATCTATGTGCATGTCGACACGCCGTCCCGAGAGCTTCAAGTTCCACGACGGCCAATCGCCGGGTATGACAGAAGTCGTGCCCCCGGACGAACGGACCTGCGAACGGTGCGGTCGTGAAGATGCCTGGGATGAGAGTGCCGGGAAGTGGGTCGTTGTCACGGTCGACGGCGAGTCGAGACACGGGACGCCGCATTGCCTCCACGAGTGGGACATCAACGGGACGTACAAACCGCTCAAACAGTAACATCCCCCCTGCAGAACGCTGATAGGCCCGCGTCCTACCCCTACTGGCAACCGTCTACATCACCGCTCCCGAATCAGCTGCCGACGACATCGCCGGGGCGCTCGTCAACGAGCGTCTCGCTGCCTGTATCAACACCGTTCCCTGTTCGTCTACCCACCGCTGGGATGGGGAGGTCCACGAGGACAAGGAAGTGATTTTGCTCGCGAAGACGACCGGCGACGGGACCGATGCGCTCGTCGCCCGCGCCGAAACACTCAATCCCTACGACGTGCCCTGTATCGAGGTCTTTGAGGCGGAGACAGTGCTGCCTTCGTTTGCAGAGTGGCGTGTGGGGAGTGTCGGCGGGAGCGACGACGAACAAGCGCGTCAGGCGGCGACCGTCGAGAGGTCCTCGGTGTAGTAATCGAGGAGAAGCACTGCGAGCGCGCCCGCGAGCGCTGCGCCAAACGCCGTCGTCACCGCCGGCAGCGTGGCCGGGTCGACGCCCCCAAGGACTTCGACCAGCGGGAGACGGAGCGACCCGACCATCAGACTCACGAGAAAGGCGATGGTCGCCTCGCGGTACTCGTCGAGCGCACGCCTGACGACGTGAGCAACAGTGAACAGCCCGATAACGGCTCCGCCGCCGAAGGTGGCGACGATAGCCAGATTCCCGACCAGGTCGCCGGCCCCCAGCGCCAGTACCCCGTCGACGAGGTCGGCCAGCACACCCGTGAGATACTCGTACTGCCCCAGGAGGATGAGCAGGAAGGCCCCGGAGATACCGGGCAGAACCATCGCCGAGATGGCGACGGCCCCCGCGACAAAGATCAGCGGTAATGCGTGTCCGAACCCGGCACCGTCCGAGACGCCAGTGACGAAAAACGCGATGAGGAACCCAGCAACGGCGCTCCCGATCTCCAGCGGCGTCCGCACGGCAAGTTGGTCGTACAACACGACGGCCGAAGCCGCAATCAGCCCGAAAAAGAAGGCGAACGTCTGTGGGCGTGCCGTCTCCAGTGCGACGTGGACGACCCGTGAAATCGTCACGATAGCGGTCCCGACGCCGAGTCCGAGCACGACCAAAAAAAACAGATCCATCCCCCGGAGCTCGGCGAAAAACCCACGGCGGCCGTCCGCCGAGCCCAGTTCGGGAATCCGGTCGAGGACCCGCAGGTCGAGGGAAGTCAATGCATCGATAAGTCGCTCATAGATGCCGGTAATCAGTGCAATAGTCCCGCCGGAGACGCCCGGGACCGAGTCAGCGGCCCCCATGGCCAACCCCTTCAAGTAGACGGTAAGCCACGCACGGACGCCGGTCGTGGCCTCCATTGACGCCGCCTCCTCGTCGGCCATCGTGTCACTCGGCACGGATTGCTGTGGCGGGGTCCACAGTCACTGACGGCGCGGTGTTCCCGCTTGCCTCACTCGTGCTGTTCGTTGAGTCGTCCGTCGAGCCGTCGGTGGTGTTCCCATCGGTGATATTCCCATCGGTGGTGTTCCCATCGGTGATATTCCCATCGGTAGTGTTCCCATCGGTCGAGTTGTCCGCAGCGGGCGGTTCGTAGTTCAGGTCGACCCGCACCGTCGTATCGTCGGCGACGCCGAGCACCTGGCGTTCGGTCACATCGACGGTCGCGTTGAACGCCTGGAAGCCAAATATCGAGTCGACGCCGAACCGGTAGGGGCCGGTCGCCCGGACGCTCGTGTTCGTGTAGCCGTCCTCTGGCCCGAGCGCGTCGTAGCCGGTGGTCGCGTAGGGAACCTTGGCTCTAAAGGCACCGTTCTCGTCGGTCCTCACCCGCTGTGAGTAGGTGAAGTTACGCCCGTTCGAGGGGTTAAATTCGGCACGGACCTGGAAGCTCGCGTTCTCCGGGCCGCCCGAGCCCTGGATGGTCGCGCCGGGAACCCGTTCGAAGGTTTTCACCCACGATGGCGTGTTCGGGTACAGTGTGTTCCGCGCGGCGTTTGAGAGTTGCTGCTGGGTCGCGTTCTGTGGCACGCCCAGCTGCGGGAGTATTGTGTTCGCATCACGCGTGAACACCTGCGAGAGCCGGCCTTGGAGCCCGCTGAACTCGCTCATGTAGACCAGCCGGTAGTGTTCGAGCGCCGGCACCCGTTCCTTGGGATACGGTCCGAAACCGCCGATCTGTGATGTCGAGTCGTTCTCGACGTAGTTTTCAGCTTGCTGCATCGTCCGGAAGCGCTTGACCGTCTGGCCGTCCGCCGGTGGACGGACATAGGTGTCACCGTTGCCGAGGCGCTGCTCGGCACCCTGCCAGTCGAGCACCCACGGCTGGGGGTCCATCGAGCTCCCGTGGTAGCGGTAGAGTCGTGTCAGCGTCGAATTGTAGTAAGCCTGTTTTTGCTGGATTATCTGGGTGCCCTGGAGCAGGCCGCTCTGTCGCAGAGTCTCGGGCGAGAGAACCCGGCTATAGAAGTCCGAACGGGTCGTGTTCGGATTGAACCGGATCGGTGCGAAGTACTTCCCGCCGACCTGCGTCTCCGTTTCGGCCATCTTCCAGTCGACCATCACGAACCGCGTCTCGGCGTCGTCCTCGCTGACCTCCCCGAGGACAGCAGCGGACTCGTTTTCGGTCTGTGCGGTCAGATATTCGGCTGCGAGCTGGGCCTGCTGCTGGAACGGGTTCGCAACCGGAATGCGTTCGGCCTCCGCGGTAATCCAGTGGCCGTAGTCCCACCACGACATCACGCCGTAGGACCCCTCGGTATAGTCGTAGTCGTCGGTCCGAGCGTACGTCCCGTAGTACTCCACCGGCTCACCGTCGGGGTTCGCGTACTGCCCTTCGACTGCGGTGTTGTTCGACATCCAGTCGAGGCTATCGGACCAGCCGACGATACCGAAGCCGGGACTCTGCGCGCGGTCGGCTCTGTCCATCGCCTGGACGCCGACTGTCGCGCCGGCGCCGATGAACATCGGTGCCAACACGATGAGAATGACCGACACGACGGACATGACCTGATAGGGCTCGACATTGGTGATGTCCTTGACACGGCCGACCAGCCCCATCACGGAGCCGATACCGACCGCCGCCATCCCCGCCACCGGCACGGCGAGATAGTAGCCAAAGCGTGACTGTGTGAACGTCGCCGCGATCATAAAGAGGAACCAGATGGCGACCAGCAGCCCCTCCGCCGGCGGGTCCGTCGCCGCAAGCTGGCGGCCGACTGTGATAACGAGCCCCCCGATGGCGACGAACAGGGCCAGCCGGTAGTACTCATAGAGGACGTACGGGTCACTGAGCGGCTGTGCCTCGCCGACCGTCTGTGCCGTCGGGGAGGTCTGGAACCCGACGACGCGCAACACCTGGTCGACGAAATAGCTAAACAAATCCGGCAGGACAAGCGCCATGAAGCCAGCCCCGACGAGGATGATGCCGGCAATAGCGCCCGGGTAGCCGACGGCCGGAAGGTCCCGGCCTTCCCACTCCCGGAAGAACCAGGCCATGAACACACAGCCAGCGGCGACTGCAAAGGCAAGCCCCGGCTGGAGCAGCGACCGTCCTGTCGCGGTGAGTTCGAGTGTAGCGAGCGACGGGAGCTGGAGCAGCCCTGCAACCGTCAGTGAGACCACACCGACGAGGGCGGTGTGTTCCGGGCTGTTCCCGCGGACGACTTCCGCCGAGAGGTGAATAGCAAAAAAGACCCCGAGAATACCGATGAGGAGGACACCCGGCGGCCACGTCCAGAGGTACATCGCGATGGCGACGCCAGCCAGTACGGAGTGCGCAAGCGGGCGGCGGAGAGCGTCGAATTCACGGCCGACCAGGAGTTCGTAGACCGGCTTTTCTTTCTGGGCAACCGAGAGCGCGACCATCACACCGAGGACGGCCAGGGACATGAACAGCGCTTCGGCGACGTGGTGGTCCGAAAACCCGGCGACCGACTGAACCAACAGCCCGTCGGGCGCCAGCGCGATGATTGCGGCGGCGAGGACACCGGCGAAGCGACCGCCGAGTCGACGACCGATGTAGTAGGCTGGAATCAAGACGAGCGCACCGAACAGCGCGGGCGAGACGAGGACGACCCGCCGAACCAGTTGCTCGCCTGGACTGCCCAGACCGATGACCAGCGCCACCAGCGCCATTATCTGATCGTAGAAGGTGCCAAATTGGGAGGGGGCCGTCCCGATCGGGAACTGCGTCCACACCTCGAAGGGCATCGTCTCCGGGAAGTGATTGACCGTGTACTGCACCGAGCGGTAGTGATACCACGGGTCGTTGCCCCGGTAGAGGACCGTCCCGTCGACGACGAATCGCCCCCAGTTTCGCGCGCGATTCCAAAACGCGAAGCCAAGCAGGAAGGCGACCGTGACGTAGTGGTAGTACCGACCGAGCAACACCAATGCTGCGTCGAAGCCGGATTCGCCTTCGAGCTGTTCGCGCCAGTTACTCATTGGCCGTGAGGAATCCCAGTATGCGCATAAGCCTTATGTATTCGCTCGCTACCGGGACCGACCAATACGCTCTCGCACCTCAGTTTTCGGGTTGACACCGCCAACAGAAACGCCTATTTGCCGCGCTTGTCCAGCACTGCATGTGCGCGTCTCCGTCGTCGTCTGTGAGCACTCCATGGACCGGTACGAGGATTTCCAGGAAGCAGTCGACAGTCTGCTCGCACAGACTTACGACGATACAGAAATCGTTCTCGTGAGCGACGGCAATGACACTGTCTGTGAACGGATGCGCGAGGACTATCGTGGTGTTGCCGATGTAGTCGTCCGCTGTCTCGACGAGAATCTGGGATTACTCGGCGCGCGGAACGCTGGTGCGGAGGCCGCGACCGGTGACGTCGTAGCCTTCATTGACGACGACGCAATTGCCGATGAGAGCTGGGTCGCGGAGTTGGCCGAGGTGTATCGGACGAAAGATGTGCCTGCCGCCGGCGGAAAGATGACGCCAGCGTGGGTCGCCGGGAAGCCTGACTTCCTCCCCGAAGAATTCTACTGGCTCGTCGGCGTTACGTACCGCGGGTTTGGGCCGAATGGGGACTCTGAGTTGGCTGGGGAGGTCCGCAACACCTTCGGGTCGAACATCTCCTTTCGCCGTGACGTGTTTCTGGAACTCGGTGGCTTTGACACCGCTATCGGCGGGCGGAAGGGTGATGCCAATTTGCAAGGTGGAGAGACTGAGTTGTGTGCGCGTTTGTGCAATGAATACGGCTATGGCGTCTATTACAATCCACGAGCCGAAGTCGCTCACAAGGTGTTCGAGTATCGGACGGAGTTGAGTTGGTTGCTAAATCGGGCGTTCTGGCAGGGTTACTCCAAGCGGGGTATGGAGACGCTCGTTCCCGAATCGAGTGGTGAGGAGTCGGATTTCTTGCGACTGTTACTCACAGAATTTGTTCCTGATCGAGTAGTGGAGTTGGTTTTAAATCCAGGTAGAAAGAAGGTGCTGCAGTTAGCTGCACTGTGTTTGTTGACGGCTCTTGTTGGTGCTGGCTATGCGTATGGGATGACGAAGTATAGCCATCAGGGAGGGAGTTGATGAGCGGGAAAAAAATACTGTGGCTAACCCCCGACAAACCAGATAGTATAAGCGTCGGACGGCAACGGATCGCAACTCATATTCAAGACAGCGGCCATGCAGTAGTCCTTCGTGGGACAACTCGGTCAACCGTAGCTCAGACCCTAAGCGACGGTGGCGACTTTGACGTAATCATCGGGACAACACGAGCAGGTGCTATTGCCGGTGCCGTCGCTTCTCAGGTCTACAGTGTGCCACTACTAGTTGATCACATTGATCCAATCCGTCAGTTCCGGCAGACCGATGGCAAAATCACCGCGACGGTGGTAAATCATTTAGAGAATGTGACTTTTCGGGTCGCCGATCATGTGGTTTATGTCTATTCCGAAGAGGCTTCTCGGGTCAAAAAATATGCAACCACATCTACACAGACAACTCTAGGAGTAGACTATGAACGGTTCTGTAATCCGTCATCTGAAGCTATTTCCACAGCCCGTGATCGTATAGGCAACTCTACAGATCAAATCGTGGTATACATCGGCGGATTGGAACCGATGTACTCTATTGAACCTATGTTGAAGAGTATAGATCATCTTGATGGATTCAGGTTGATAGTGATCGGTACGGGAACACTGGAGAGTCAAGTAGAGGAAGCAGCTAAGAATTCGGACAGTATTCAATTCCTTGGAACCGTGCCACACGAACATATTCCTGGCTACTTACACCATTCTGACGCAGGATTGTCATTAGTTGATGATCCACACACACTGAAAGTCTTGGAATATGGTGCAGCAGGCCTTCCAGTGGTGCAACTGAAGGGACGTGCGGAGGCGCGGTTCGGTGGGTTGTTAGAATACACGACGGCAAGCCCAGCCGATATTGCGTCAGCGATAAAACGAGCAACAGTCTCTGAAAGCGGGCCAGCGCTTCAAAGATACGTTAGACAGTTCGATTGGGAACATGTGGCGGCAGTGTATGTAGACTTAATCTCCGAGTTTGAATAAAAGATGATTGTTCCTGTTAGTTTGGTCTGCGCTTGCACCGACATCGTGAGCCCCCCATTGGACTCAACAAGGGGTGTATTAAGTTGAAAGACCAGTATTGACCCGGGCTAAGCAATTCTATACGATAGAAATGTACGCTTCAACGTTATCAAGGGATTTTTTCTTGCAAGGTCTCAAGCGAACTCAACACCGCTGACCCCCCAATCGGTAATAATGAAGTTGCGGTTAAGATTATAGTCCGCGCGTCTCGTGAACCAAGCTTCATGGCTTTCACCAACTGTTGGCGTGCCTCGCTTTTACGTTGGGATCTGAGTAATTTTTTTCCGTACTTATAATGTGCATTTGCAACAAGACTTCTGCGGTGGGTTTCAACTTCTGGAAAGCAATTACATAGTTTCTTTATTGATTCCAGCTCGCAATGATGCATTTGATCTATGTCTGAGCTGAGAGAATCGTTCCGGCGTTTGTAATATGCCAACGGCTCTGGGATTCTCTCAGGGTGAAAATCGCGAAATAATTTCACTAATAGATTACGATCTTCTGCAAGGTGGAGCGAGTCATCAAACTTCCATCGGTCGAAACATTGGCGATGTGCCATGACTGTAAGCATTGGAACACCGCCTTCATAGAGAAACTTGATGTGGTGGCGTTTTGGGTCCTCAACTGATAAAGAAGTAAAATATCTTTTATTGTTCCCGTCTACTAGATACGTATCTGAATATACGACCTCAGCACCGTTCTGCAACTTCTCCACCTGGTATTCAAGTTTGTCATGCCGCCAACGATCGTCAGCATCAATGAAACCAATTAATTCACCAGATGCCGTATCAATACCATAGTTCCGTGCCGCTGAAGGCCCTTGTGGCTTCTGGTGAGTATAAGTTAGGGCGGAGTGGGACTCACAAAATGACTTGAGTTGTGAGACTCCTGTACTATCAACAATAATGAGTTCATAGTTAGAAAAGGTCTGTTCAAATATACTTTCAATTGCAGAAGATATATGACCAAAGTCACCGTATGTAGGTAGTATTATTGATACCAGAGGTTCAGTATTATGATGATTATTTGGAGGTTCAGAGGATATCTGTGAGAGTGTCATGCCGGAATGAAGAGTGTTAGTTACCTATCATCGTACTCTTATCTGAGTGGTAACATCAATCTTTATATCCAGTAGCAAAGCCTCACTCTTAATCGACGGTCAATAAAACTCAAGTGGCAGGCATTGAATAATTATAAGTGTTTGATATATACACCGTATTGAAAGCTGTTGAAGAGCTCAATTATAGTCCAACATACAGTGTGGATGCACAACAAACAAATAGCATCTGAGCAGATATCCACACATGAGTAATGTAGTCCTCATCACCATTGATTCCCTTCGCTCCGACCATGTCGGTTGCTATGGATACGAGAGAGACACTACGCCGAACATTGACTCCGTAGCATCAACTGGTGCTGTATTTGAGAACGCATTCGCTCACGCCTGCTCAACACGTCCCTCGTTCCCCTCAATCATAACATCATCATATCCCATGATGTATGGCGGATACGAGCAACTTTCTGAAAGAAGAACATTAGTTTCTGAGGTGTTCAGCAATGAGGGTTACGGGACAGCAGGTTTTCACTCAAACGCCTATCTTAATCCTGAGTTTGGTTATGGGCGTGGCTGGGATACGTTCTATGACTCAAGAGCAGATCCAAGTACCATTGCGGAACTCCGCCAATGGGTGAAGAGCAGCCTTGATAAAGATGGTATTATTTACAAAGCGCTTGCCTCCGCATTCGACACCGCTGAACGACATGCCGGTGCAAATATTGGCTCAGCATACGTAGATGCCGACGAAATCACTGATCGTGCCATTAAGTGGGACAAAAAGGGGAGCGAACAGAAAAATTTCTTGTGGGTCCACTACATGGATGTCCATCACCCGTATGTTCCGCCAGAGGAACACCAACTCGCGTTCAGAGAGGACCCAATCAACGAGCGCAGAGCAATCCAGCTTCGTCGAAAATTCATTGAATCACCGGAATCAGTTACAAATGAAGAATTGGCAGATATTATCGACCTCTACGATGCAGAAATCAGGTTTACCGACGCAGAAATCGGTCGGCTTCTCTCTACCTTGGATAAACTTTGGGACGAACGTACTACTCTAATTACTGCTGATCATGGTGAAGAGTTTAGGGAACATGGCCAATTTAGCCATTATGCAACATTCTATGACGAGGTATTGCATGTTCCGATGATACTAGATGGGGATCATCAGGAGGGTCGATACGACGAGCTGGTAGGTTTGCTTGATGTTGCGCCCACTTTGCTTGAGATGTCCGGGTTGGATGTCCCTGAAAAGTACTACGGCTACAGCCTACAGTCGCTGATCGGAGACGGTGAATGGCCCCGAAACCAGATACTCGGCGATTGGGCCAGCGACCCGGACGGTCCACGCCGGTTTGTTTATCGTGATCAAGAGTGGAAATATATTCAGTGCCCAGATCATGAAGAATTGTACGCGCTTCAACCTGATCCGAAAGAAAAAGAGAATCTCATTGGCAGTGAAAACGAGCCAGAGATAGTTGAAAACATCCGCCAGGTGATTGAGACCCACAAAGAGACAATCGAGAGTACTGACGTCAATGTTGAACAAGTAGAAATGGATGAGGAAGTCAAAGAACAACTCCGAGATCTGGGATACAAGGAGTAGCTGATTTAGTGAAATTTTTATTTCAGGTTATCAGAATGTACATGATCTTCCATGGTACTGTTTCTATGTTGACTAGATGTTTACGTTAGTAGAGATGTTAAATGGAGAGTTCAGTCTTGTCGACCTACCGAACAGGGGCGACTACCTCGTAGTATCAGCTGAAAATATTGTTAAAAACTTTGCGCACTCATGGGGTTTTAGATCTGTGCTGCGGATTTCGTGTTCGCGCTGTCCAGTTCTGACTCGGCAACGTAATAACCCTCCCCGCCAGCGGTGTTAGCAATGGGCGATGGAGACGCGGGCCGAACCAGTATCAAACTGTTCGGTATCTACACGCTCTCGCGCGTGGTCGGGTTCGTCGGACTCGTCTACTTCACCCGCGTGCTCTCGAAGCGACTGCTCGGCGTCTACTTCCTGTTCTTTCTGATTATCCAGGTCTCCTCGATGGTGTCGAACCTGGGATTGCGCGAGAGCGTCGTGACCAAAGTCGGGGAGGGAGAACGACCCGATGCGACACTTAGCGCCGCGCTCGCAGTGATTTCTGCCGTCTCGCTCGTCGTCGCTGGCATCGTCTTTTTCCTGCGGACGCCACTGGCGAGCTACATCGGTGCCGACGTGCCCTTCCTCATCGCCGTCGCGACGGCAGCCTGGCTATTTTCGGACATGTACAAAAGCGCGCTCCAAGCAGAGGACCGCGTCCTCACGTCGGGGTTGCTACAGCTCAGCGAAGACGTGCTTCGCGTGCTCGTCGGTGCCATCCTGATAACCGTCGGGTGGGGACCGGAAGGGCTGATGATTGGCGTCATCGTCGGCTTTCTCGGCACGGCCATCATCGGCCTCCTCCTATCGAACCTCTCGATGGTCCTCCCGACACGGCGGGATTTCCGGCAGATATTCTCCGTCTCGCGGTACACGATGGTGTACGGCCCGACGAACTTCGCGTATTTCTGGCTGGACACCTATATGATCGGCCTCCTGTTGGGGCAGGCGGCGGTCAGTTCCTACGAGGTCGGCTGGCAGACAACCCGTGTGCTCATCATCGCGACGACTGCGATATCGACGACGATATTCCCGAAGATCCCGCGGTGGGCCTCCGAAGGAGAGTACGGCGAGATAGAGCGCGTCATCCCCGGGGCGCTGTTGTTCACGCTCGTGTTCCCGATCCCGGGGTTGGTCGGGCTAACCGTCCTCGCACCGGAGGTGCTCGGGCTGGTCTACACACCCGCGTATCTCGACGCTGCGATACCGATGGCGATACTCTCAGGATACATGATCATCGAGGCGGTCCAGCGGGTCAGCAGTCCGATACTGACCGGTATCGAGCGCGCGGACGTGCCCTTCCGGAGTCGACTCTTTGGCGTCGGGGTCGCTATCGTCCTCAACGTCTTGCTCATTCCGCGCTACGGTCTCATCGGCGCGGCGGTGGCGACGCTGACGGCTAAACTGCTCGATACCATCGTACAGTGGAGTGCGGTCTTCTCGATACTGGACATCGACGTTCCGGCCCGGAGTCTGTGCTGGGAGCTACTCAGCGCGGGTGTGATGGGGGCCGTCGTCTACGCGGTGGCAGCGGCGATACAGCCCAACAATCTGCCCGAACTGGCCGTCGTCATCGGACTCGGCGTCGCTATCTACGGCGTTCTCGTGGTGCAAGACGACGAAATTCGGGACATCGTCGAACAGTATCTGCCCTTCGAGTTGCCGGTGTAGCTCGAAGTGAGTGGGTTCGAAGTTCTCAAGTAGGCCAACCGAGACTGACTTTCCATGCAAAACGTCGTCCTCGTCACTGTGGACTCTCTCCGTGCGGACCACGTCGGCTGTTACGGGTACGGACGGGAGACGACGCCTGTCGTCGACGAACTCGCCGATGACGGCCTCTCGTTCGACTGTTTCGCGAACGCGAACTGGACGCGTGCCTCCTTCCCATCCATCGTCACGTCAACGTACCCGCTCGAATGCGGCGGCTTCGAGTATCTGGCTGACGAGCGGACGACGGTCGGCGAAACAATCCAGCGTGACGGCCCCACCACGGCCGCCTTTCACTCGAACCTCTGGCTCTCCCGAGACTACAACTACGAGCGTGGCTTCGACCACTTCTATGACTCCAAATCCGACCCGTCGCTGCTCGCACGACTGCGGACCTACCTGAAACTCAATCTCGACCACGATGGCCTCATCTACCGGACGCTCCAGACCCTCTACGATGTGACCGAAGAGAAAACCGGCGTCGACGTTGGGCAGACATACAAAGGCGCCGAGACGATTACCGACGAGGCGCTCGACTGGCTCTCCGGCGTCGACGACCCGTTCTTCTGCTGGGTCCACTACATGGACGTTCACCACCCGTACGTCCCGCACGACGACGCGGCCGAAGCACTCGGTATCGACCTGGATATCTCCGAACGCGAAGCGGTCCAACTCCGGCGCAAAATGTTAGAGGAGCCCGACACCGTGACCGACGCCGAGTTCCAGACGTTGCTCGACCTCTACGATGCCGAAATCCGATACACAGACGCCCAGATTGGGCGGCTCAAAGAGGCCGTCGACGCCCGGTTCGGCACCGACGAGACTGCGTTCGTGGTGACGGCAGACCACGGCGAGGAGTTCCTCGAACACGGCCGGTTTAGCCACAACGACGGCATGTACGACGAGGTTCTGTCGGTCCCGCTGGTCCTGAGTGGCGGCTGTGTCGATGCCGACGGCCATCAGGAGGGACTCGTCGAACTGCTCGACATCGCGCCGACGTGCTGTGACCTCGCTGGTGTGTCAGTGCCTGACGAGTATCGCGGCCGCTCGGTCCTTGACACATCGGGGTCGGGTACCGACACGACGATTATCTCCGAGACCACAAGCGGCGAGGAGTTCAAATTCGCAATCCGGACGCGGGAGTGGAAGTATATCTGGGACCGCGACAGCGGCGTGACTGAACTCTACGA
The DNA here is from genome assembly GCA_964581735.1 of uncultured Halobacteriales archaeon. Classification (GTDB taxonomy): domain Archaea; phylum Halobacteriota; class Halobacteria; order Halobacteriales; family Haloarculaceae; genus Salinibaculum. Next base: position 14,100 of record CAZOQK010000006.1, read on the forward strand.
CCTGACCGCTGACCCCGAGGAACAGGACAACGTCGTCGACGAACGGGAGGACGTGGCCGCGGAGTTCCGGGAGCAACTGGAGTCACACATCGACGATATACGGGCGACGAACACTGACCTGCCGGACGTGGAAATGGACACAGAGACGGAAGAACGCCTGCAAAACCTCGGCTATCTCGAGTAGGCCGCCTACTCCATATACCCCAACTGCTTCAGCCTATCCTCAACTTCGTCGGAGCCGGTCACCGCACGCGCGGCCTCGTGGTCGATTGGGTCACGCGTCCCGACATCGGGCGCATCGACGAAGACATCGAGCACCTCACCATCCACGTCGGTCGGAATATCGACGCCATGGTTCGCAAGAATCGTCGGCATCATATCCTGAATCGCGATTTCACCGATATCGCCCTTCGCCTCGAAATCCGGCCCGTTTGCGACAAAAATACCCGCCGGCGTGTTCTCGGCGGCCCAGCGGTCCGGCTTTGTCATCACGCCGTCCCCGCCCATCCCATCGTTGACATGCACCCCAGAGCGCTGATCGACGACCACGTCGGGACCGATGTCGACGTACGGCCCGCTGTAGACCTCCTCGGCGGGGTAAACGCCGGTGAAAATCGGCTCGCCCGTCCGGTCCGTCACCGTTTCCAAGTCGGCAATCAACTCCTCGCGGACCGCCGCCACATCGGAGGCGGGATTGATATAAATCGGCCCCTGCCCGCTCGCTAACGCCTTCGTTTCGCCTGGCACGATAAGTTCCATCTTGCGCTCGCGCTTCGCGCCCGCGGACTGGGGAATCAGCTCCTGAATCGATTCAGGGACCGTCTTCGCCAGCGTCTCGACCAGGCCGAGACGTTTCGCGACGGTCAGTGCGTTCTCACGGGTCAACCCGACGCGCTGGAAGTAGTCCTCCGCACCGGCCGTGCGTGTGAGATAGCCGTTCTCGGTGAGCCACTCGTTGATGTAGAACTCGGTAGTCGTCGGGGCAGCGCCGTGGTCTGACATGATCACGAGATTCCCCTCCAATTCCGCGAGTTCGCCCAGCCACTCGTCGACCATCTTCCAGGCCCGCAGGACTGGCTCGTCGTCCCAGAAGAAGTGATGCAGGACGTTCAGATAGAACAGCGTCACGTGGGTGAAATCCAGTTCCTCTTCGACGTAGAGGTCACGGGCAACTTCGAGTCGGAGGTCGAGCAGTTTGAGAATTTCATCGACTTCCGCGCCGGTCTCGTCGTTCGAAGAGAGCAGCGGCTCGGGGTGGACCTGGTAGTCGTACTCCTCGACGAGCCGGCGTTCCAGGTCCGCAGGGGCGGTGTACCCCGAGTCGAGCGAGCGGTACTCACCCTCGACAGCATCCGGTCCGCCCGAAACAACGAAGCCGTCGATGTCGCGGGGCGGGTACATCGAGGGCATGTTGACGACGCCAGCGGTCTGGCCCTCGTCGTTGAGATAATCCCAGAGTTCGGCGGTCTTGTAGTCGGTGCTACTCATCACCTCGATGTGCTCCTCGGCGAGGTCGATGCGCTCCCACCAATAAACGCTGTGCTTGCCGGGGTTCTTCCCGGACGCGTAGCACTTCCAGTTGGGGTAGGTGACCGGTGGGAGGCAGCTCCGGGAGGTGGCGTAGGACCCGCTGTCGCGGAGGGCGGCGAGGTTCGGCAGGTGACCCTCGTCTATCCAGGGTTCAGCGAGGAGCCAGCCGGCTCCATCGAGGCCGACGACGAACGTCCGGGTCATCTGTCTGAAACGGGGACGTGCCAGGTAAAATACGTTTCGTCTGCTCAGCGCTCCCCGGCAAACCGGGCGACGGAAAGCCCTCACTGGTCGCTCGACAGCAGCGTCGCGAGGTCCAGGTCACCCATCGGAACCGCGCCCAGCAGCGCGGGGAAATAGACGCCAAAGACGCGGTCGGCGAGAACGACGGCGATTGCCAGTTCCTCGCTGACCCCGACACTGACGAACACGAGCGTCGCCGAGGCTTCTGCGACACCGACGCCGCCGGGCGTCAGCGGCAGGACGGTCACGCTGTAGGCCATCACCAACACGACCGGCAGCATGTAGATGGGGGTGAAACTCCCACCTAACCCTGTCAGGAGGAGCGCAACGCGGGCACCCGGGAATACCATTAGCGTCCCCGCCCACCCCAGCGCATAGGGAACGACAATACTCGGGCGTGCGGAAAGTTCTCGAAAGCGGGCCGCAGAGTCCGCAGTAAAGGAGGGGAGTTTGCCGACGAGTCCGGCGAGTCGACTCCCGATTTTTGGGACGCGAGTGACGACGGCTTCAAGCCACGCAAAGAGGGTACCGGCGAGTTCGAGGCGGCGGCCCGCAAGCAGGACGAGCACGCCGACGAGGGCGTACATTGCCGTCGAGAGGAGAATGACGACCGCGAGACCGCCGGGCAAGCGGGTCACGAACAGCCCCAGCCCAACGAGTGCGACCAGTCCGTACAGTGTGGCGTAGAGCCCGGTCTTGAGGCCGGAGACAGTGACGGCGTCGGCCCACTCGATTGCGGTGTAGTGTCTGACCACCAGCGGCGCGATGGAGTGACCCGATACCTTCGAGGGAATGATATGGTTGATGAATTTGATGACGAGGTCGATTCGCACGATTGTCCCGAGTCGGGTCGGGACGACACCATTGAGCAAGACCCACCACTGTGAGAAGCGCGCACCGAACTCGAGGGCTGTGATTCCGGCGACGGCAAGCAGTATCAACGGGTCGACGCCAGCCAGCAAATCAAGGGTGTCGCGCCAGGAGACGCCGCGGGCGACGTACCAGAACGCGAGGATGGTGAGTCCCCACTGCAACCCGGTTATCAGGCGCTTCTTCGAGCGGCTATTCATCCGCTCGTCGGCCCCCGCTCGGTTTTGTCGTAGCGACATCCTCGGCCAACTGCCCGACCGGAACAAAGTCGAAGTCGGTATGCAGGATGGAGTCGACAGCGCGGCGCATGTACTCGCCCGTACGGATGTAGACGCGTGAGGGGACGCCCTCGACTGCGGGCAAGTCGACGAGTTCCCAGGGGTGAACGTAGAGGACGGGTGCGATACCACGGCGCGCGAGCAGTTTCATCCCAAGGAGTGTGTAGCGAACGCCGAAAAAGCGAATCCAGGTGCCGGTGAGCGGGAGTCGGAGACCGGGCATCACCGCGATTGGGACCTCGGTAAGTGTATCGGGCGCACCCGGATCGACGGTACTTGCGGGAACCGGGGCGTCGGTATCGTACTCGCCGCCGTACCAGCCCGGAATCGACCGGGAAGGGACGATACTGGAATCGTAGTCATAGCCCGTCTCGGCGAGCAAATCGAAGTGGTCCGCTGCAAAATCAAACGATGGGGCGCGAAACCCTCGCACGTCCGCGCCGCTTGCCTCTTTGAGCGTGGCCTTCGAGTCGGCCAGTTCGGTACGGCGTTCGTCGAGTGAGAGTTCCGAGAGGTGGCGGTGGGTGGCGGTGTGCGAGGCGAGTTCGTTGCGCTCGGTGATACGGCGGACGGCATCGGGATGGGTATCAGCGATTTCCGAGACGGTAAAGAAGGTGCCGGTGTGGCCGGTGTCGGCGAGCGCGCCGAGGAGGTGGTGGAGGCCGTCAAGGCCGACAGCCCGCTGGTCGGTCGTGCCGCTGGCCCCGCGATAGGCAGGCATATGTGAGAAAAATTCCACGTCGACAGAGAGTGCGGCACGGGGTGGCACCATCTGTACCGACGTAGCCAGTGGCCCTACTTGTCTTGTGTGCTTCTCGCGCCGTGCGGACTGTGGTGTCCCCTCATCGGTAGATACAAACCGCCGTGGTGATTCTCCCCAACTGATTCGACATGTCCTTGGCGTCCCCTGCCGGGCCACTGCTTGCGCTTCCCGGACTGAACAATCAGGTGCTGACGCTCCTGTTTACCGCCCTCGCCCTCTTTGCCCTCCTCTTCGGGTTCGAACGCTATCGCACCACCTTCTCCCGGACCGAACTCGGCGTCTCCGTCGCCGTCGCAGGTGGCCTCCTGCTCATCGCTTTCGCTCCCGGTGTCGTTGGCGCTGTCGGGAACCTCCTGAACATCGAGAGTACGTTCCTGTTCGTCCAGATTCTCGTCAACGCCGTCTTCCTCCTGCTCATTCTCTATCTCATCGACGCGGCAAGTACAACTCAGGCGACCGTCGGCGCGCTCACACGCGGTGTCACCGCACAACAGGCCCCGGAGCCAACCACCGTCGATAACGCACCCAAGACGCTCTACGCCGTCATCCCAGCGTACAACGAGGAAGACAGCATCGGCGGCGTGCTGGGCTCGCTGCCGGACACCGTCGACGGCCACGCCGTCACACCGGTCGTCGTCTCCGATGGCTCCGCGGACCGCACGACCCAGGTCGCCCGCCAGTACGACGCTATCGTGGTCGAGCATCCAATCAATCAGGGCCAGGGTGGGTCACTCAAAACCGGCTTCCAGATTGCGATTCGCCACGGCGCTGATATCGTGGTGACGATGGACGCCGACGGCCAGCATCCCGCCGACCAACTGCCGGAACTCGTCGCCCCTATCACGGCCGACGAGGCCGATTACGTCCTCGGGTCGCGCTACCGCGGCGAGGACAATTCGGGCAACTCGGTGGCCCGAGAGAGCGGGATTCGGGCGTTTACGTGGCTCATCAACAGACTGGCAAAGACGGACATCACCGACTGTACGAACGGCTACCGCGCGATCCGTGGCTCGCGTCTGCCGGACCTCACTCTAACCGAGGAACGGTTCTCGGCCCCCGAACTCATCATCGAATCCCGCAAAAACAGCCTCCGGATTCGGGAGGTCCCGGTGACGATTCGGGAACGCGAGGCCGGTGAGACCAAAAAGCCGAAACTCGGCTACGCCGTGGGGCTGATGCGAACAATCCTCATCACGTGGATTCGGTGAACTCAGTTCACGTGGATTCAGTGAACTCAGTCGTCGTCCGCGGTGTACGCGCCGCCGCGGCGCTTGATCCGGGCGACGAGGCGCTGGTCGCCCTAATGGAACGCGACGGAGAGCCGAAACCCGCCGAGGCGAATCTTCCTGTGAGGGCTGTTCTGGAGAGGTTCGCCGTACTCCGGTGGGTCGCGCCACGGCGAGTCGACGATTTCGTCCAGCTTATCGAGGATTCGGCCCTGCTCGTCGGGAGAGAGTGATTCGATGTCGTCCTGTGCCGTCGAGAGCGGTCTTCAGGCTGCTATGGGCGATCATCACCTGGATTCGTGCGACTCCAAGGAATCAGAAACGGGAGTAGAGGCGTCGCTCAGCGGTTTAGAGCGACGGTGTAGGCCAGTCGGCTGTGGCCACACGTAGAGACCACGCGGGTCGAAAGAGGCTGCTGACCGTGCCGTCTCCTGTGACTCCCCCGTAGTGACATAGACAACTGCCGGTCGGCCCGCCGCTACTTGTAGCCCAAATCCTTCAGCAGTCCGTCTATCTCCAGTTTCTCGCCGTCGCGCATCCCCTCCTCGGGGAGGCGCTGTTGCATCCGTCCGGCGACGCGTTCGTTGTCGACTGGGTTCAGTTCCTGGGGGTCCGAATCGAGGTCGTACAGTTCCCAGTCCCAGTCCCGGTTGGGGTACTCGACGTATTTCCAGCCGTTGGCGCGGATGGCGCGTTGCCAGTTTTTCTCGCTGACGAGTGCCTTCCCGCAAGCACGCATATAGGCGTCGCGGTCGGTCACGTCGGCGGGCGGGAGCAGGCTCTTGCCGTCGATGGGGAGCTCGCGCGGCCCGCCGTCGGCCGTCGCCGCCGCGTTCTCGGAGTCAAAGAGCGTCCCGCGGTCGACGCCGACAGCATCGAGCAGTGTCGGCATCACGTCGACCTGCCGGACCTGCGCGTCGACGCTTTCCGAGTCGATGCCTGGGCCAACGAGGACAAGCGGGACGTTCGTCGTGAAATCGAAGACGTTCTCGCCGTGTGCGTCTTCGAGGAAGTGGTCGTGGATAGGGGGCTGGCGGTCGAATCGGCGTTTCAGTTTGCGCTCGGTGGCTCTGGTGTCGATACCGAGTCCGTGGCGAAGACCAGTCCGCATCAGCTTGAGCGTCTTCTGAAGCGCACTGTCCCGGTAAGCGATGGCCTCGCCGTGGTCGCCGTGGAACGCGACGACGGTGTCCTCGGGCAGGATCTCACAGAGTCGCTCCAGACTCCGGTCCAGCGCGGCCAGCGTGCGAGCGTAGGGATACGCGCCGTATTCGGGGTCGTCGTACTCAGCGGGAACCTCAACCGGCGTGTGAATCTCCCAGAGATGGAGGTAGAGAAAAAAGGGGTCCCCGCCGGTGAGGTCCTCGACAGTCTCCTCTGCCTCGTCGTACCAGTCCCCGACCAGTTCCTCACGCCTGTCCCGATAATCGTACTCGTCGAAGCCCCTGTCCAGACCCGTATCCTCGACAATCGGCCCCGTGACCAGCGCGTGGGTGTCATAGCCCGCCGCCGAGAGGTGTTCTGCGAGCGTCGGCACCGCCTCGTTCAGGCGGGCTTCCTCCAGCGAGAAGACACCGTTGCGCTCCGAGTAGGTGCCCGTCATGAAGGAGGTGACAGCCGGCGTCGTCGTGGTCGTCGTCGAGTAGAGGTTCGTGTAGTGGGTCCCCTCCGTCACCAGACTGTCGATGAATGGCGTGTCGGCGTGGTCTGTCCCGAAAAAATCGTTGCGGAGACAGTCGATACAAACAAAGAGCAGGTTCGGCCGGTCCGCGGCGTCGTGCGTCATCAGTACCGTTCACCCGGCATCGGTGTACCCCAGATTCTGGAGTTGCTGTTCGACTTCGCCGGAGACATCGCTGCGCTCGACGGCCACTTCCTCGCCGTCCTCGCGGAACGTGGCGTCGGCGTCGCGGGCGACGAGTTTCCGCTCGAAGTCCTGCCAGGCGACCGTCGCCTTCTCGTGCCACGGCGCGACGGTGATGGCTTCCTCGGTGGTGTCACTCGTCAGGTCGGTGCCCTGCCACTCCTCGGGCGCGTTGAGACCGACCGCCTCAGCGAGTGTGGGTGCGATGTCGATGAGGCTGAGGCGCTGGCCGACCGTGTCGATGCCCGAGAGGACGACCGGGACCTGAATCACGGTGTCAGGCACTCTACGGCGGTAGCCCTGATGGTAGAAGTACTCCTCCTCGCCGAACTCGTCGCCGTGGTCGGCGGCGAAGGCGAAAATCGGGTCGTCGCTGTCGATAAACTCCATCACGCGCTCGATGCGGGCGTCGACGCGACCGAGTGCGTCGCGGTACTTCGATTCGATGAGTGATTTCTCCTCGTCGGTCACGTCGGAGGAACCGAACCAGTGACGCCCGCCGGCGGCCTCGGCTTTCCGGTCAAGTTTCGGCGGAATCGCGTCGTCGCCAGTACCGTAGGGACGATGGCTCTCCATCTGGTGAACCCACAGGAAGACCGGTCCGTTGGCGTCGTCGACCCGCCTGATTGTCTCGTCGATGACTTGCTCGTCAGGTGGCAAATCGTCCATGTTAGCCTCCATCGGGTAGACGCGGCGGTAGACCTGCCGGACGATGTCGAACGACCCCAAGTACTCCCGGAGCCCGCTCCGACGGTTCTCGGCGGCGTTGCCCGACCCACGCATGAAGTTGTCGTAGTGGTCGAAGCCAGCGTCGAAGCCGAAAGCGGGGTCGGCCTGTGCCGTCGGCACGAGGCCGATGGTGGTGTAGCCTGCTTCGTTGAAGACTTCCGCGAGCGTGGGACCGATGACCTTCGATTCAAGCGAGGCACGGATGCGAGAGGACTGGAGGGCGGCGAGACTCGGGCGGGTGTAGTGGCCAGCGGTCACACCGGTCAACACCTCGTGGTCGTCGACGAAGGGCATGGCGTCGACGAAGTCACGGCGGACCGAGTCAGCAGTCAGGAGGACGACATCCCTCATAGGCGGTGGTGATCGGGTTTTTTCGCGGGTGTCTATACGAATCCTTCGATAGCTGACCGCTCCGGTCGTTACCCCTCGTCGGGGTCAGCGACGCTCTCGTACTCCCAGATGAGGTCGAAGTACCGCTTGAGTCCGGCAACGAAGGAGCTGTTCTCGGTAATCGCAGCCTGGCGCATGTGGTCCGGGACGTTCGGTTCCTCGACGAGGAATATCGCTTCACCCGAATCGTAGTCGAGACTGGGGTCGATGAGCGTCCCGCGCCAGGGCAGGCGATCGATCGAAAACCGCATGCCGAGTTCGGGATAGCTCCCTTCGATGTGCTCGACGATGTCGGCCTGCCGGGCGGCCTTTTTTTCGGGGAGGTGGTCCGGGTGCAAAAAGAGCGCGTCGACGCCCACGCAGTCGAGGGCGTCCGAAACGGTGGATTCGATAGACTCGAAATAGGCGAAACTGTTCGTGATGACATACACCTGTTCAGTGGCGTCGTTGTACAGGCGTCGTGTCTCGCGCTCACTGGGGTCGCCCACGTCGACGACGTAGAACAGTTCCTCGGCGGGCGTAATCTCCTTGTTGGCCTGCTCGTAGCGGGGCTGGAACTTTTCGAGGAACGTCTCGCGCTCCTCGGCGAGTTGGTGGGCGAACTGCTTGAACTCCTGGCGGCGGTTCTCGACGGCGCGGTCGAGAATCTCTTCTGGCGGTTTTGGCTGGTACTCCTTCGGGCGGCCCGGAACGAGCTTAATAAACCCGCGGTTGGCAAGCGCATCGAGAACGCCGTAGATGCGCGCCTTTGGAATGCCGGTTGCTCCAGCGAGATTCGGCGCGGTCGTCCGGCCGAGCGTCAGCAACTCCGCCAGCGCCTGCTGTTCGTACTTCGTGAGTCCGAGCTGTTCGAGTAGCGCCGTCGGCTCGGCGGGCATCGATACTGGGTTCGATAGCTGTGTTCATTAACCCTGCCGTTCGGGCGTCACCGGCGTCGGGTCGGTCATCCCTCCCCCGGAACCTCGTCACTGTCAGGGTCGTACGGTCGTCCGATGTCATACCGGGGCGCACCGACACCGAGGACGCGAACTGAATCGGTCGCACCCTCCGGGTTGTACGGCCGAATCGGACTCTTCGGCTCGGCGACGAACACCTGTCCCGCGGGGACGGTGTACTCCCCGCCGGGCGTCTCGACGGCCAGCTCGCCATCGAGAGCGTAGAACAGTTCCTCGCGCTGGTCGTGATAGTGATACGTCTGTGGCAGTTGTTCGCCGGGGTCGATGGTGTAGACGGCCGCCGCGAGCGTCGTGAGGTCGACGGCCTCGGTCAGCGAGCGCCGGTCACAGGGGTGGTCCTCGGACGCTGGACGCTCGTCGGGGTTGACGACGTGATACTCCATACCGAGCGTTGCATCCCGAGTGCTAACAGCCCTGCGTTCAGTCAGGTCGAAGCCAAGACGAGAGTCAGGGCCAGAGCAACGCAAAGAACGGCAGGGCAAAACCAAAGCGACGCTTGGTCATGTCGTGGGCGTCCAGTCCTGCCGGCGTTCGGCCGAAATCATAGGCGAACGTCCACAGCCCCGCGAGAACACACCGTCCGCTGGCAAAACAGCCACCGGCCGTCATCAAGGAAGCCGCTGACCAGTCCGACCAACCCCGCAGCGACGAAAGCCAACTAAATGACTGCGAGACAACGAGAGTGCAGCGACACGCCGGACCACACCGGGGCGAACTGCGTTATCGACGACAAAATGCCACAGCGGAACCGTCATCGGGGGCTGGCTGTCCGTCCCGATGGCCAACGGAACCGCACCCATAACCCAGTGTTACCACCCCGAACTCGCGCGCCTGGTCCCGGAGATGGTCGGCGCGTTCCCGGTGCTATGAGTCGGTCAGCACCGCGTCCGTGTCGATGGCGTCACGTCGGCCGTCGAGGACGCCGAATCGTTCGCTGCGGCGGCGTTCGAGCCACGACAGCAGTCGTTCCGCCGACCCGAGTTTTCGTGCTTTCATCGGGCCGACGGTGGCGTCGTCGAAGTCCCAGCCGGGAAACGTCAGTGCCGTCGCGCCGCAGTGGTCGGCGAGAAACGCCGCCCGGTCGCCGTCGGTGAACCCGCCGGGATTGAACACCGTGTCGGTCGGTGCCGCCTGCGTCGTCGGGAGGACAGCGCCCGCTTCGAACGTCGGGACGTGGGCCTCGATAGCGGGGATGTTGTCCCCGTGTGCGTGGACAGCCACCGGCGTCCCCTCGGCGGTGAGACGGGCGACTGTCTCGGGATTTTTATCCAGGTCCGTCACCATACAGTCGACGCCGACACCCACGTCCGTGAGTCGGTCGGCCGCAGTCGAGGCCGCGAGGACGGCGTCGGCGCCGGCCGCGCGTTCGGCCTCCGCTTCGAGATTCGGCCCGGCACCGGCAATTGCGACCGTCTGCCCCGCGAAGTCGAGGGTGTCTGGCGAGAGCGTTGTCACCCTGCTGAGACTGTCAGCCAGTGTGTCACGTGCCCGCTCGTCGGCCGCTCGCTCGAAGCCAAAATCCATGAGGATTTGCTCGTAGACTGGCTCCCAGGTTTCGAACTCCATTTCACCCTCCCTGTGCCGGAGTAGACACTGCCAAACCGGCTCCGTATGGCGGTTGCAGCCCAGTCGCTACCGGAACAGCAGGACCAGATAAACCGGGTTGAGCCGAAATGGCACACTGAACTACCCCTGCCCAGGTGCCCTTTCGGCCTTCATCTCCGGGTTGACTCGCATCCGGCATAAGCTTTCTTACCTACACCCTTCCCGTACCCCGGCGAGGGCGTCTGCCAGCGCGGGCGGTTCGTGGACTGTCTCGGCCAGTTCGGTGAGCGTCGCGACCGGCCCGCCGAGCAGGACCGACGCACCGGCCTCAGCGACGACGGCGTCGGTGTCGGCCGCCGCGGCGACCAACGCCTCGCGTGCCTGGCCGGCAATCTCCAGCGCAAACAGCCGCGAGACCGTCCCTGTGGGGTCAGCGGGCGGGTCGACATCGGCGAGGTGACGGGTCGCTTCCCTGACGCTGGTCACGTCAAGTTCCTCGACGGTGTCCGTGTGGACCCGCTCGCGAGCGAATTCGTCGCCGATGATGGCTGCATCGCGGGTCTCGGCCACGTCGTGTGTCCGGACGACGTGTGCGCCCCGTTCGACAGCCATCGCGGTGGCCGCGAGCGAGACCGGCAACGCTCCCGCTGTGTCACGGCCGGCGAGGTCACGGAGGAAGTTCTTGCGGTTGATAGAAACCAGGATCGGCTGGCCGATGGCGCGGAACTCCCGGAGGCGGCGGAACGTTTCGCGGTCGTCCTCCAACGTTTTGGCCTCGCTCCAGCCACCGAAGGCAGGGTCGACGATCGTCTTGTCCGTGATACCGTTCATGAAGAGTGCCTCGTAGATGTCGTCCACGTCCTCGACGGCACCGGGGCGTTCGAGGTCCGGAGGGCTGGCCATCTTCCCGACTGCCACGTCGTACTCCTCACAGACCTCGGGCATCTCCGGGTCGGCGAAGCCACAGATGTCGTTGACCATGTCGAACCCCTGTTTTAGGGCCTCCTCGGCGACTTCGTGGTAACGGGTTTCGATGGAGTAGACGGCATCGCCCGAGGCCGACTCGATCGTCTCGACGGCCGTCTCCAGACGGTCGAGTTCCTGCTCGGCAGAGAGGACATCGAACTTCTTGTTGGCCGACTCCAGGCCGACATCGACGATGTCTGCACCCTCGTCGATGAGTTCCTCGTCGACGTACTCGGCGGCCTCGCTGGGGTCGTCGTAGACGGAGGGGTCATAGGGGGACTCCTTGCTGACGTTGAGCACGCCCATGAGTCGGGGTGGATGGTCGTCACCGATACGGAGTCCGGCGGCGTCGACTGTTCGCATAGCCGTTTTTTAGGCCCAATCCTGTTAAGCCGGTCGGTCGGGAACCTCCGCTCGCCGCGGTTCAGGCACCTTTTCACCGCTGGGCGACCTATCGACAGATATGGCTAAAGTCTCTATCGGGCTGCGGGGCTGGCGCTTCGACGAAGACGAGGTGTTTGACGACGGCGGGAACATCCGGCCGCTCTCGGAGATGGCAGACGACACCGTCTACCGGCTCGTGCGACTCTCCTCGATGATGGGCGAACCCTGCGATGCGTGCTGGCTCGTCCACGGCGAGGAGAACATCGAGCAGGCAAACGGCGCGGACATCGTCTACGGCGAGCCGATGGCGGAAGTCATCCTCTGTGACGAGCACGAAGCCGACTTCCTCTACTGGTTCCGCGAGGACGAGGGGAGCGAATACAAAGGCAGCGGCGACCTCCCAGACGCCTTCCACGAGTGGTTCCTTGACGGTAACTGTGCGCCGGCGGGCTACGGCGGCCTCGACCACGTCGAAGAGGCGCCCGATGAGGTGCCGGAAGCACCCGAAGAGCCCGACGCCGCCGAACAGGAGCGCATCCCCGAGGTGGACCGGCAACTCGAAGAGATGGACGAGGCCGAGCAGGAAGCGCTGGATATCGACACCGACGCACTCGATATATGAGTGTCTCCGTCGCTGTCGTCGACGCCAAAACCCCGGGCAACGTCGGCACCATCGCCCGGTCGATGAAGAACTTCGGCATGACCGACCTCCTGCTTGTGGACCCGCCCGAACTGGCCCGGGACGGCGAGGCCTACGGCTTTGCCGGCCAGGCCCGCGAGGACGTGCTCCCGAACGCGCGCGCCGTCGACTTCGACTATCTGGTCGAGAACTTCCATACCGTCGGCTGTACCGCCATCCCCAACGAGAACGGGACCAGCCACGTCCGGTATCCGTTCACGACGCCGCGGGAACTGGCCGCCGAGCTCGAAGGCGTCGCGGCCGACACCTGTCTCGTCTTCGGCCGCGAGGCCAACGGCCTGACCAACGACGAACTCGCCCGGCTGGACGAAATCTGTGCCATTCCCGCCAGTGGCGACTACCCCGTCTTGAATCTCGGCCAGGCCGCGACCATCATCCTGTACGAACTCCGGGACGTAACCGTCGAAAAGACCCAACTCCCCGAAATCACCGACCGCGCCGAGGAGGCGGCCATTGAGGGACTGCACGACCAGTTTGCCGACTTTCTGGAGTCGCTCGGCCACCCCGAGGAGAAACAGCCAAAGACCCGACGGATGTGGCGGCGGCTCCTGGGCCGTGCCCACCCCACCGGGCGGGAAGTTCGCACCCTCAGGGGATTGTTCAGACGGGCCGGTGAGCGGATAGACGGCGAACTCCGCGATACGGACGAATAGACGGCGCTGAAACCCGGTCTTCTCGGGTTCTGGGACCCACCCCGTGGCTGAGTTTGCCTCACAGACGTGGGGATGATGCCGGGCCCGAGCCCGTCATCGGCGTATACTCCTGGCCATCCCCACGGTTCCAGCAGCTATGAAACAACAACACGCCCAGATACTGTGTGAGGACTGCAAAAACTGGATTCCAGTCGGAGGCGAGAGCGGGACGGTCCCGTGTGAGTGTGGCAGCCGACTGTCGTGACGGTGACGCGGAGTCCGGCGCGGCTCGTCTAAGCCCGCTTTTGGATCTCCTCGCGGAGCACACTGCTGACCGTATCGCCGTCTGCCTTCCCGCGGAGTGCGCCCATGCACTCGCCCATCAGGCCCGAGAAAGCGCCCATGCCCTCCGCACGGACCTGGTCGGCGTTGCGCTTGACCACCTCAACGACGGCCTCGCGCACCTCGTCCTCGCCGACACCGCCCAGCCCTTCGGCTTCGACGGCTTCCGCGGCGGTCAGGTCGGGATCCTCCGCCAGCGCCGTCAGCAAGCCGTTCAGCCCCTCCTGTGGCACCTCGCCGTCGTCGACGATGTGCAGCGCGTCGCCGAGGTGGTCGTCGGTCAAGTTCCCGACCGGCACGCCATCGCGCCGGAGTTCCGTCAGCGTGGATTCGAGCGTGCCCGCGGCGAGGGTGGGGTCGACCCCTTCCGCGACGACCGCCTCGAAGAGCGGCATCCGCTTGCCGTAGGCGACCTGGTCGGCGAGGCCGGACCCGAGGCCGTATTCGTCCTGGTAGCGCTCGACTTTCTCGGTCAGCAGTTCCGGGGTCTCGACCTCCGTCGGGTCCAAATCGACTGGCGGCACGTCGGTCTCGGGGTACATCCGCGCTGCGCCCGGCAGCGGCCGGAGGTAGGTCGTCGTCGCGTCCTCGTTGGCGTCGCGGGTCTCCTCTGGGACCCCTTCGAGTGCCGTCTCCGCGCGTTCGGCCGCGGCCTCGATAGCCAACTCGGCGGTTTCGGGGTCGTCGGCGACCAGCGCGACGGCGTCTTCGGGTTCGGCGTCAACGGCATCGCGGAGCGCGCCGACCTCCTCCTCGGTGACGCCGTAGGCGGGCAGTTCGTCGGTGTGGAAGACGCCGCCGGCGCCGTGGCGTTTGGCATGGTCTGCCATCTCCGACCCGAGGCGGCGGTCAGGCTGTATCTCCCGGCCGACGAAGCTGTCGAAACAGTGCAGTTTGACGGCCATCGCCTTCCCGTCACCCGAGAGCGCGCCACCGATGACGCCGCTCTCGGTATCTTCGAACACATGACTCACGTCAGCCGGCTCGCCGACTTCGGCACCGCGTTCCCGGAGTTCGGTGGCGATGTCCAGTAGTTCCTTCTGGCGCTGGACCTCGTTGCGGACGATGTCATCGATGTCGTCGAGGCTCTGGACCCCCTTGATTTCGACGCGGGCACCCTCCGCGACGGAGACGTTCACGTCCTGGCGGATGGTCCCCAGCC
>CAZOQK010000007.1:0-28108 GCA_964581735.1 uncultured Halobacteriales archaeon
CGATGGGACGGGCGGCGCGAAACGTCAACGGGACCGTCGTCCTGTATGCGGACGAACCGAGTTCGGCTATGGAAGCGGCAATCGAGGAAACACAGCGTCGTCGGGAGATTCAACAATCATACAACGAGGAACACGGCCACGAACCGACGACCATCGAGAAGGCCATCGGTGAGACGAACCTGCCCGGGAGCAAGACCGACACCGAGGGTGCGTCGGAGTTCGAACCCGAGGACGCGGAAGATGCCGCCAGAGTAATCGATGACCTGGAAACGCGCATGCAGGAAGCAGCCGAAAACCTGGAGTTCGAACTCGCGGCGGACATCCGCGATCGGATTCGCGAGGTGCGCGAGGAATACGAGATGGACCACAACGACGGGGGTGTCCCTGCACCCGGGCCCGAGGAGTTCTAAATGGGTTCGACGTTCCGGGAGTTGAACTGCGCGCCGCCGTCGGCGCTCCCGGTAACGGTCACGTCTCAGCCGTGTGCGTTTGCCACCTCGCTGACGATAGCGAGGCCGATACCGGGTCCGTCGTCTTCGATGGCGCTGTAAAAGCGGTTGTCAAAGACCTGATCGAGGCGGCCCGCATCGGCGACACCGGTCGGCCCACTGTCGATAATCAGCGTGGCATCATCGGCTTTTAGGGCGTCCCAGCAGGTGGTCGCGGCCCGCTTGATGGCGACCAGCTTGGTCCCGCCCGGCGTCTGTCCGCTCCGGGCCAGTTCGAGCAAATCGTCGATGAGGGTCTTCATAGTCTCGTCGCCCTGTTCAGCTCGTAGAGCACCGGCCGCCCTCCGATAACGTGCAGGGGATTGCGAAGGTCGTGACCGACGATGCTGGCGATGTCGTTCAGCCGCTCGCTCTGTCTTTGAGTTCGCGCTCGTACTCTCGCCGTTCGGTGATGTCGACCGTGAGCGTGAGACCGGCGTCGACATCACCCTCACTGTAATAAATCTGGACGAGATCCGCCCGGTAGCACCGGCTGCCGTGGTCGAACCCGAAGGTCGCACGCTCGCCGTCGAACACCGCCTCGTACTGCGGACCGAACTGCTCGATGAACCCCGCCGTGTGAATCTCCGTGAGCAGTGTCCCCGCGAAATCGTCGACGCCGATGCCGAATGCACGCCGTGCCACCACCCGCGGACCGCGCTCGGTGTACAGGACCATCGGCCCGTCGTACCCGAGTGCCCGCACGTCCTCACAGAAGCCGAGCCCGTCTGTCTCAGCCACGCCGTATTCCGTGATCAAACAGTCCGGCGGGTCCCGCTGGAGCATCACACGTGCAGCGTCCGTATCGGCAACGGCCCGAACCGACAGGCCTCTCCCCGCCTCGTCCGCGAACGCGAGCAAGCGCTCTTTGGCACTCTCGTCACCGTTGACGTACAGCACGCCCGGCTGTCCCCAGCCTGACCGCCCTCGGGCTGTCGCGTTTCCTCTGTGCCCAGCGTGTCTTGATACCGCTTTTCACGTAATAACGCCATATATACTCATAATTATTCGGTATACACGAGGCGATACCCCCGGACCGGAATCCGGGAGTTATTACTGAGCCTGTCCAAACCCTGACCTATATGCGAGTCATAAAGAACGTTTCGGAGCTCGTCGACACCGGCGACGCCGATGTCACAGAGGAAACGGTCACCGTTGAGGACACTCGCCTCCGGTATCTCACCGGCGGGGACGGCGAGACACCGCTCGTGTTGCTGCACGGCGGAATCATCGACGCCGCCTACATTTCGTGGGGTGAACTGCTCGGTCCACTCGCCAAACAGACTCGGGTGTACGCGCTGAACCTGCCCGGCTACGGCGGGAGCGAACTCCCCGAGGTTCCGCTTTCGATGGACCGACACGTCGAGGCGGTCGCCGGGTTCATCGAACAGGTCGGCATCGACGACCCGGTCGTTGCCGGGACATCGATGGGTGGTGGCGCCGCAATCGGACTTGCGCTTTCGTATCCTGACCGCGTCTCGCAGGTCGTTGCACTCGAAGCGTTCGGCCTGGGGACCGAACTCCCCAGCGGCCTCCTGACCTGGCTCTTTGCGAAAGTCCAGGTAACCAATCACCTCTCGGTCGCGCTGATGCGCCGGAGTCGCGGGTTCGTCGAGAGCTCCCTCGGGAGTCTCGCTTCCGACCCCGACAGCATCACCGACGGGACCGTTGACCGCGTGGTCACGGAGGTCAACCGGCCTGGTGCCGGCGCGGCGTTTCGGAAGTTCCGCGCGAGCGAGGTCACTCGTGGTGGCTACCGAACCGACTACTCCGACCGCGTCGCCGACTTGGCGGTCCCGGTTCGGTACGTCCACGGGGCAGCCGACGACTTGCTTCCGCCGCGCTGGTCCGAGCGTGCCGATGCACGCACGCCCGATAGCGACCTCTACGTGCTGAAGGAGTGTGGCCACCTCGCACCGCTGGAAAAGCCCGACAGAGTGTATGACCTCATCACCGAACTCCTGTAACGCTGTGTGGATTCCCTCTGACGGGTCGCTGTGGCGCTTTCTTCGCCGTTCTTGGGTTGCTACCGGTGGCCGACATATTCCAAAATTTGATATAGCGATATGTGATTTACAAAGGTATTACTGCCGCCCCCTCGCCCCACACAGGCCACACTGTACGCGCTCACCGGACGCCTGTTGTCCGGACCGTGGCTCGGGAGTCCGGCCGAGCCCTCCTGTTTTCACGCCGGCGCGTCGTTCTATCCCGGCCACCTGTCTCCACGTGACCGGAGTGGCCCGGTCCGGCGAGGAGGCCTCTGCCGGCCCGGCGGTTCGGTGGCTTCGCGAGTGTTCACAGTCACCTCCGCTGTGCACGCTACCGGCTGGCTTCGGTAGCGTCGGCACCGGTGTCCACCCGGTCTGCTGGCTGTCCGCTTCGACCCCTTTCCCGCCCGATGCTCACGGTCTCGTTGCGCGACGCAGCCAACACGATTCCCGGGCGGTACCCGTGTTGAGCGAAGGGGGAGGGGCGTCCGCTCGTGGCCCGCCGCTCAGCCACACTCCTGGCGGCGCTTCCGGCTACAGATCCAACTCCCGTGTAGTGGTTCTCGCCCATTACTCCGGAAATAGTAAACTGTATAACGCTATATCGAACCGCCGATGGTGCCTCCGGGTCGCTCTCACGGCCCCCGACGCGGGCGCGGCCGGTCTATCCGTTCGGGCGGACAGGTATCGGCACATCCAACTATGCCCTGACTCGATGGTCGCCGCCTATGCCGGCGGCCGAGCGCAAAAATAAGATTCCGGGACAATGTCGCTAACAGTAAGCAAACTCATAATAAATCATCGGTGCCCGGCGCTTCGACTGAAAGCACCTCCAAATGATCTATCGAGACATTCGACGGAACTTCCGCCCTCAGCACGGTTCATCCCGATTCCTGTTACGTTCGAACCGACGAGGAACGCTCTATCGGATACTCTCGGATAATCGAGGCGATTAGAGTTACCGAGCCGTCCTCTCACACTGTGAACGAAATATAAGAAATCTTGTATACTTAACATAGGATAACAGGTGAAACAAAACCCCGGTCGAACCTTACAGCACGCCGCTTGTGACACTTCGGCGGACGAGCTTGGGAATGACATTACAACTATATGGATGTGATTTGGTATCGGGTCGGTACGTGATGAACAGTTGTTCTGTTCTGCAGAACAGCACGGTCACGAGTAGGTCGCCCGGATACCGATGACGCGCGCGGACTGGGCAACCATCTCGGGGACTTCCTCGTGGTACCAGTCGCCGTTCATGCGGGTCGTCGGACCGGAGACGCTGATTGCGCCGAGTACCCGGCCGTCGTCGTCGGCGAGTATCGGTGCGCCGACGGCCCGCATCCCGACGGTGCGCTCCTCGTCGTTGAACGCGTACCCCCGGTCGGCGATATCGTCGAGTTCAGCCCGGAGCACCTCCGGGTCGGTCAGCGTGTCCGGCGTCTTCCCGGGGAGGTCTCCCTCCAGGAACCGCTTACGCTCCCCGTCGGGCAGGTGGGCGAGGTAGGCCTTCCCGACCGAGGTCGCGTGCAGATTGACGACGGTACCGATGTGTGAATCCGTCCGGACTGCCTGGTCGGCCAGCGACTGGTAGATGTAGATGCCCAGGCCGTTCTCTTCGACCATCACCTGTGCCCGTTCACCCACCGCCTCGACGAGGCTGTCGGTCTCCGCTTTCATATCGTGGTAGAGTTCGTGGCGTTGCCGGGCACGTTCGCCCAGGTCGAGAAACTGCAACCCCACACGGTACTGGTCGCCGTTCTTGACCACGTAGCCCAACTCCCGCAGCGTCTGTAGGTGATTGTGAACCGTGCTCTTCGAAATCGAGAGGCTCTCCGCGAGCGCGGAGACGCCACTGTCCTCCGATTTCGCGAGCTGTTCTACGATAGCAAATGAGCGTTCTGTTGAGCCGACCAGCGCCGATTCGTCATTGTCGTTTGTTGCCATACCTCTCAGTACTGGGGTGAAGAAATAAAAGCGTACCGTCCGATTCTGTCTTCCAGAACAGATGTTCACTCGGTGACCGCCGCAATGGCCTCCGGAACGGGGTGGTCGAGCAGACGCTCCAGCGCGCCGAGTGCGTCGTTGGCTCTCTCCTCGCCCACTCCCGCCGCGAGCAGCGCGCGGGTCCGTTCGTGGTACTCCGCCTCCGGCATCGGGTCGCGGTGGTCCCCGCGCGGATAGTCTCGTGCACCCTGGAGGGTCGTGCCATCGGCAAGGTGGACCTCGACGCTGGCGCCCCACGAGTCGGGGAACGCGGCCTCGTATGCCTCGTCCTCGTGGAGGGTGACCCGGCCCGCGAGGGCCCGGACCGACCCGTCAGTGAGTGCGGCCTCGTCGAAGTGAGCGAGGTCGACGCTCCCGCTGTGGAGGTACCGGGCGAGGACGTACGGCGCCGAAAACTTCCCCGCAGTCATTGTTTCGGGCGCGGCGTGGGACATGTCGGTTGCGTTGGCGAAGGTGAACACATCGACGCGCTCAACCTGTGCGGCGTCGATGTCTGCCCCGTCGATTGCTTCACGAAGTGCATCCAGTGGCGGGTGTGTGTACCGACAGGACGGGTACGGTTTGAAGTAGTTCTCCGTAATCGCCCACGCCTCGCCGAGCGTCTCGAACTGCCTGGTGAACCCCCCGGGGAGCAGCTCCTCGAAGGGGTCGTAGACGGCCTCAACCGCGGCCAAGGACCCCTCCAACCCTGCCATCCCGGTCTGTGCCGCGGTGACGCCCACCTGTGCGGAAAAGCCCGCAGTGAGGTTCCGGGCCGGTGCGCCCTCCGCGTAGGGGTCGTGCATTGAGACGACGGCAAGGTTCGCGGCCACCCGAATCGTCTCGCGTAGTTGGTCGGCGTCGGCACCGAGACAGAGCGCGCTCGTCAGTGCCGGGCCGACCGTCGTCCACGTCGAGTGGGGGTTCCGGACCAGCCACGGGATGGCGTCGTTCAGCCGGTCTTTCATTACGAAGATGGCCCGCTCTAGCCGGACGCAGATTTCGTACGCCCGCACGACGGCATCAACGAACACCGCGCCGTCGACGCCCTCGACTTCGGCTACTGGAAGGCCGCCGGCGACGGTGCTCGCCCCCACGTGGCCCCCGGTGTTGTGCCCCTCCTCGATTTCCGGTGTGATCGCGGCGGCGGTGTTGAGCAGGGCAGCGTTCGCGGGCGCGACCCGGCGGTCGGTCCCCAGGACACTCGCCTTGCCGTCGGGAAAGTCCGCGTCCCTGGCTACGTCTTCGATGCCGGGCGCGCTCGTCCCTGCGACGCTTGCGGCGATGACATCCGCGGCGGTCTGACGGCCCCGCTCGCGCACGGCCTGTGGAATCGGCTCGGTCAGGAACTCGTTGACGCGGCGCTCCCACTCCCGTGTGAACTCTGGCTCCATACCCCGTATGATGGACGCCGGTGAGAAAAACGTAGCGGGCCGCATGAGATGTGTTTGGGTTGGGGATTGTAGGAGTGCTCCTTAGCAATAACAGCAAGAAAGCCCCGACTGGCTACGGTCGCGCGGCTCGTTGTGCTCCGGTGGGTGCTTGCCCTGCCGTGCTTCCCCCAGACTGCGGGGGCTTTCTTGCTGTCTGAAGCGACGTTTCTGTACAGTACACACTTCCTTGCGTATCGATTAGCAGAGTGAAAAGAGCCCACTGCTCAGCGCTGTGCGAGCGTACACAGCACACGCGGGGGTTCAAGCGCCCGGGCGTTCTCCCAGAGCGTGGCGGCACGCTCAGGGCCGATGACCGGCGCGACGAGCGTGTCGAACTTCTCTTGCAGGCGCTCCTCGGCGAACGGCGCTTCGTCACCGCCGCGTGCGGCGGTCACCGCCCGTGTGAGCGTCTCCCCGCCGGTATCGATGGTGACGCGTGCGCCCCGCTGGTCCGGTGCGCGTGCCGCAAACTCGTCGTCGACAGCGATGTCGACGCGCTCGGCGAGGACTCTCGCTTCGGGCGTAATCGCGTCGTCCTCGAACGATGCCGGAGCGGTTTCGCCGGTCAGCAGCGTCGTCGCGACCGCAAAAGGAATCGAGAATTTCGCCTGTAGTGAGTTCTCCGGGTTCGTCTCGTCCAGTCGCACGGCGGCCGGATACGTCTCGACGGTGACCGACTCGACATCCGCTGGGTCGACTCTCCCGTTGAGGTCCGTGAGCACGTCCAGTACGGGATGGGTGAACCGACAGGCGGCGTGGATCTTGTAGTAGCCGTGTGCGAGTTCCCAGCACTCGCCCAGCCCCGCCGACAGCGCTGCCGTGTCCACGTCGCCGGCGGCGGCGAGCCCGAGATGTCGGGCGACGCCCTCGTCGAGGCCGGTAAAGCCAGCCTCGGCCTGGTCGACGGCGACGAGCGCGGCGAGATTGCTCATCCCGGCGTAGCCGTTCCGGACGGTTGCGCCCTCGGTAGCGGCCTTGAAGCGGGTGTGCTGGGCGTAGTTGGCCGCGATGGCCATGGCCGTCCGGGTGGTTTCGGCATCGAGGCCGCGCGAGCGGGCGACACCGGCGGCGCCGCCGACGGCGCCCCAGACGCCGTGGGGGTGATAGCCGTCGGCAAGCGGGGTAATGGCGCGTGCAGCCCGGACGGCGACTTCGTAGCCCGCAATAAATGAGCGGGCGAACGCCTCGCTGTCGCCGTAGCCGACCTCGGCGTCGGTCAGAATCGCCGGCAGGACGTGGACCGCAGGGTGTCCGGCGGCGAAGCGGTGCCCCTCGTCGAGTTCGAGTACCGTTCCGGCGGCGCCGTTGCAGAAGGCCGCAAGCGGCGCGGGCGCTTCCAGCCCGTCGCTGCCCAGCACGGTCGCGGTGCCGGGCATCGTCTCGCTCCACCGTCTCGCAAGCGACCGGATGGCATCGTCGGTCGACCCGCCGACGATGGCGCCGACCGTGTCCGCGACGGTCAGACCGGCGCGGTCACGCACCGCTTTCGGGATGTCCGAGAACGAAAGGTCGGCGGCGAACGTCGCGAGGTCGCGTTCAGCCGTCATCGCTGTCGAGGACGCCGGTGTACTTCCGGAGCAGTTCCGCTGCCCGGGACGGCCACGAAACAACGCCCCGCGGGCTGTACAGGATGATGGCGATAAGCACGAGGCCGTAAACGGCGTTGTTCAGCCCCGAGATGTCAAACGACTGCCGGACGAATTCGCCGACCGGCGTAATAATAAAGGAGCCGACGATGGGACCGAGTACCGTTCCGACACCGCCGACGATGGCAGGCAGCAACACTTCGACGTTGACGAGCAGGTCGAAGACGGTGTCGGGGCGAATCGTGTTGAAATACATCGCCCAGAACGCGCCGGGCCAGGCGGTAAAGAAGGCGCTGACGGCGATACCGAGCAGTTTGTACCGGTAGGTCGGGACGCCGATGGCCAGCGCCGCCTGCTCGCGTTCCCGAATCGCAAACAGGTAATAGCCCAGCTGTGAGCGATTGATGAGCAGCGAGATGACGGTCACGATCAGCAGGAAGCCCAAGATCAGGTAGTAGTACGGCAGCGTCTCGAGGAACTGGAACGCGGCCAGTCCCGGGCCGTCGGCGTACGTTCGCGGCAGCGGCCGGAAGAAGCCACTCGCACCGCCGAGTTCGACCGCGTTGTTGAACACGTAGCGCAGCAACTCCGCGAAGGCGAGCGTCGCCAGCGCGAAGTAGTGGCCTTTCAGGTCGTACCGGAAGGTCAACGCCCCGACGAGCAGGCCGTAGATAGCGGCGATGGCGCTGCCGAGCAACATCCCGAGCCACGGTGAGATGCCGTGGTCCGCGGTCAGGATGATGGTCGCGTAAGCACCGATGCCGAAGAAGGCAGCGTGCCCGAAGGAGAACTGCCCGGTGTAACCCGACATGATGTTCCAGGCCTGTGCCGTCGTCGCCCAGATGAGCGTCAACACGAGGATGTTGAGGCTGAGCCACCCGAGCGGCGCGTACCCGAGGAAGGAAAGCCGGCGGAGAATCGGCATCGCCGCCAGTATCCCGAAGGTCACGACAAGCAAGAGTGGAAGCGCGTACCACCGCTGGCGGAACTGGCCGTACCGGTCGACGGCACGGCTGAACGCGTTACTCACTCCCCGCACCCCCGAGCAGACCGGACGGCTTCACGAGCAACACGAGAATAAACACCATGAAGATGAGAATCTGATAGACCGACCCCGGCAGATAAAACGAGCCAAAGACCTGCACGAAGCCGAGGATGAGTCCGCCCAGCAACGCGCCGGGGAACGAGCCGAGGCCGCCCAGCACCACGACCACGAAGGCGTTGATGAGGTACTGGTCGCCCAGAAAGGGCGTAAACGACTGAAAAAGCGGGACGACGGCACCGGCCAGGCCAGCGAGGCCGGCGCCGATACCGAAGGTCAGGGCATCGATACGGGGCACGTCGATGCCGACGTACTGTGCGCCATTGCGGTTGTCGGCAGTACCGCGAATCGCCCGCCCGAGCATCGTCCGCTGGAGAAAAAAGTACGTCCCTGTCAGCGCGACGAGCGCGGTGACGAGCGCGTACAGCTGTCCCTCCGGGATGAAGACGCCGGCGACCTCAAACGACCCGAGATTGATGTCGAGACTCTGTGGGTCCGCGCCGAAGACGAGTTCGACCGAGCTCACGAGAATGAGCAACACACCGAAGGTGACGATGAGCTGGTTTTCCTGTGAAGCGTCCATAATCGGCGCAATCGTCGCCCTGTAGATGAGGATACCGAGGACGAACAGCGCGGCGACGGCCACCGGGATGGCCAGAAACGCCGAGACGCCAAGCGTCTCCGAGATGTACAGTAGCGTGTACATCGCGACGACCATCAGGGCCCCATGGGCGAAGTTGATGACATCCATCACGCCGAAAATCATCGTCAGGCCGAGCGCGACCAGCGCGTAGATGCCCCCGAGCAGGATTGCGAACGTCGCCAGCTGTGCGAAAATCGACGGCTCCGGAACGGAGACGGCGACCAACGCGGCGAGTGCGTCCGGCCCCGTCGCTGCCGACATCAGCGTGACCCCCCGTCGTGCGTGCCAGCCAGAAACCAAGAGACCATGTGAGCTAGAACTGTGGCCCGGTCGCTGCGAACTCGTCTGGTGCGACGATCTGGTCCTGGAGGTCTTGGACCTGGAACAGCGGTGCCAGCGCGTTCTCGTTTTCACCGTCGTCGCGGAACGAAATCGGCGGCATCGCCGCGATGTGGTCCTCGACCGTGATACTACCCAGCGCGTCGTTGATGTCCTGTGGGTCCGTCGACCCGGCTTCCTCGGCGGCCGCCAGGATGACTTCCGTTGAGGCATAGGTCATCGCGACGTTCGCGTCGAAACCGGCGTCGAACTCCTCCTCGAAGCGCTCGCCGACGGTCCCGGCCCGGTCCATTGTCGGGTTCAGGCCGAAATTGGTCGCGAGCCCGCCCCCCGCAGTCTCGCCCATCTCTTCGAGTGCGCTCACGTCGTTGAGCGCCGCGTTCGCACAGCCGGCCAGAATCGGCGGGCGGTAGTTCTGGTTGTCCATCGCGCTCAGCAACTCGATGGTGCCGGCACGGTAGGTCGTCGCGATGACCGCGTCCGGGTCGGCGTTCCGGAAACTGGTGACCTGCGTGTCCGCCGTCTCCCCGAAGCCGATGGACTCCTCGGCGACGATGTCGATGCCCTGGCCTTCGAGTTCGGTCCGGAGCGTGTCACGGATGGACTGCCCGAAACTGATGTCGATGTAGAACAGGCCGACCGTGTCGACGCTGACACCACCCTCCTGGGCGATCTGTGGCATCAGGCGCGCGTGGTCGATGCCCATCTGCCGGGCGGAGGGCTGTGGGCGGTACGCGTAGTTGAGCTGGGTCTCTTGTAGAACCGAGTTGGCCACGGAGACGGAGATGACGAATGGTACCTGCTCGCGCTCGGAGACGCGCGTCGCCGCGCTGGTGACCGGCGAGGAGTAACAGCCCGTCAGCACGTCCGCGCCGTCGTCGATGAGGTTCTGTGCCACCTCGCCGCCGAGTTCCTGTGCCCCCTCGTTGTCCTCACTGATGACCGACACCTCAGCCCCGTCAAGCGATTCGATACCGCCGCTCTCGTTTTTCATCATCGCGGCCAGCTCGACGGCTTGGTTCATCCGCTCGCCGGTGTCGGAGAGGCTTCCGCTCAGCGGGTGGTTCGACCCGATGACGAGTTCGCTACTGGAGCCGCTGCCACCGTCCGAACTGTCCTGGAGGCCACAGCCGGCCAGCGCGCCCGCCAGGCCGGCCGCACCGCTGTATTTGATAAACGAACGTCTGCTCACGCGGCTATCGGGATTGGGTCCCATGTATCTCTATTGTGCAAGGGGTACACAAATAGTTTGTTGAGGCGCGCTGCCCGATCAGAGTGACTCGCCGGGGTGCCGTGTCGCCCCTATTCCAGCCCGAGGTAGAGTTCGACGAGGTCGTCCTCGTCGGTCAGGTCGTCGGGTGTCCCCTCGAACTGGAGTTGGCCCTGTGCGAGGATGTAGACGTAGTCGGCCACACGGAGCGCTTCGCGGACGTTCTGTTCGATGAGCAACACCTGTGCACCCGAATCGACGAGCCGGCGGGTCATCTCGAAGACCTCGTCGATGAGCGACGGGGCCAGTCCGCTCGATGGTTCATCGAGCAGATACACCTCGGCGCCGGTCATCATTGCACGGCCGTAGCTGAGCATCATCTGCTGGCCGCCCGACAGCGACCGCCCCTTGGCTTCGAGCCTGTCCCTCAGTTCGGGGAACGCCTCCAGTACGTCGTCCATGCGCTCCTCGCGCACGCCGCGCTCGCCGACCGTGTACCCACCGAGCAGGAGGTTCTCGCGGACAGTGAGGTTTCCGAAGATACCGCCGTCCTGTGGCAACATCGTGATGCCTTGCTGTACGTTGTTGGCGGGGCTGTTCCCGGTAATGTCGGCGCCGCGGTGGCGAATCCGACCCTCCCACGCCGGGACGGCACCGGCAAGCGTCTTGAGCAGGGTCGACTTCCCGGAGCCGTTCGGGCCAAAGATGCAGGTGACGCCGTCGCGACTCTCGACTGAGACGCCATCGACGACGGTGTGGTTGCCGTAGCCGCTGACGAGGTCCTCGCCCACGATGCCGACCTCGCCTGCCGTCCCCGTCGTGTCGACGCTGGCTGTGGTGGCACTGGCGGCAGCGACGCCGCCGCTCCCGTTCGTCGTCTTGAGGGCCTCTCCGCCCGCCGTGGCGTCAGCGGCACCGGAACTGACCGGCGAGCGCGAGCGTTCTTCGCTCCGGTCTTCGGTGATGAGTGACTCCAGCGAGGCGTCGTGGTCGGCGCTGGCACCGAGATACGCCTCCCGAACGCGCTCGTCGCCCGTGACCGAGTCGAAGTCACCCTCGACGATGACATCGCCCTGGTCGAAGACGGTCACGCGGTCACAGATGTCCGCGATGACACTCATATCGTGTTCGATAATGGCGAAGGTGGCGCCACGCTCGTTGAGCGTCGCCAAGTGGTCAAGCAAGCGATTCCCAAGTGAGGGGTTGACACCCGCCGTCGGCTCGTCTAGCAGAACGACCTCGGGTTCGAGCATCAGAATCCGCCCGAGTTCGAGCAGTTTCTCCTGGCCGCCGGAGATGTCGCCGGCGTCCTGGTCGGCGATGTGGTCGATCTCCAGTAGGTCGAGCAGTTCCTCGGCCCGCTCGCGTTTTTCGGTGGGGATGCGAAGCCCGGAACCGAGTCCGCCGGTGAAGACGGCAAGCAGGTTCTCCCGGACAGTGAGGTCTTCGAACGGGGAGGGAATCTGGAACGTGCGGCCGAGGCCTTTGCGGGCGATGCGGTCGGGGGAGAGTCCCGTCACGTCTTCCCCGTCGAAGGTGACGGTCCCGCCGTCGGCCTGGTAGAAGCCGGTGACGGTGTTAAAAAACGTCGACTTTCCCGACCCGTTCGGCCCCATGATGCCGTGGATGGTCCCCTCCTCGATGGAGAGCGATATCCCATCGTTGGCCACGAGAGAGCCAAACGTCTTCGTGAGGTCCTCGGTCTCGAGGATTGGGCGAGTCACGTTTGCACGTCTTTGTACAGGAGAATAAACGTTACTCTGTCTCCGTTGTTATATCTCTTCGTCAGTATTGCGAGCGGCAGGTGTTACAAACAGCAAGAAATCCCCCGCAGTCTGGGGCCGGTGCGCTCGCTGTGCTCTTCACTCACTGCGTTCGTTGCGGTGCTTGTTCCGGGAGAGCACGCTCTCCCGACGTTTGGCCCACTTCGTTTGGCTCACTGTCCCGCGCCTTCCCCACGACTGCGGCCCCTTTCGGGACTGAAAGGGGCGACTGGCTACACGAACCACCGGAAAGTAAGGCGCGAGGCGCTCCGCGCCTCGGCACATGCAAACGGGCACACGGCGCCCGTGAGCAGACACCGCAGGCCAGAGGCCGAGGAGCACAACGAGCCGCGGGGGCGGAGGCAGTCGGGGCTTTCTTGTTGCTCTGAATCCCTCTGCCATCTGAATAACCGGCAACACATAGCTCACTCCAGCGTCGCACGGCCGCCGTCAACCAGCACCGTCTCGCCGGTCACGTAGCCCGCGGCCTCGCTCGCGAGAAAGCCGACGACCTCCGCCACATCCTTGGGTTCGCCCAACCGTCCCAGCGCAGTCCCGTCTTCGAATCGCTGGCGGGCCTCGTCGTCGTCTCGGTAGGCGTCGGTCATCGGCGTCCAGACGAAGCCGGGGGCGACGGCGTTTGCCCGCACCCCATCCGGGCCGAGTTCGGCCGCGAGCGCCCGGGTCAGACCCTCGACGCCCGCCTTTGTCGCGGTGTAGCCGACCCGCTCACTCGCGCCGATTTGCCCGTATATCGAGGAGACGGTGACGATAGCCCCGCCGCTCTCGCGCAGGTGGGGCGCGGCCGCGCGTGCCAACCGGAACGGCGCGGTGAGGTTCGTCGCGACGATGTGGTCCCAGGCCGCGTCGCCGTACTCGGCCAGTGGTAGGCGCTTGATGACGCCGGCCACGTTCACAACCGCGTTGATACGGCCGGTGTCGGCGGCGCGCTCGACCAGCGCCGCCAGTTCGGCGGGGTCGGTCACGTCCGCGACGACGGACTCGAACCCGCCGGGGCCATCGGCACAGATTTCTGCCGCCTCGGTGCTTGCCTCGATGTCGCTGCCGATGACGGTGGCACCGCGCTTGACGAAGTACGACGCACACGCGCGGCCGATACCGCCCGCCGACCCCGTCAGCAGGACCGTTTGACCCTCGAACTCGGGCACGCGACTCACTCCGTCAGCGACTCGCGGGCGTGGATGCCGGCCAGCCGGCCCAGCCCCATCGCCGTCGTCAGGCCGTTACCCGACAGGTAGCCGTCCGCGCCGTGGCCGCTGATGCCCATTGCACACCCGCCGCCGGCATAGAGGTTGCCCACGAGAGAACCGTCCACGCGACAGACCCGGCCGTGACCGTCGACGACAAGCCCACCCTGAGTGTGGAAGAGCGAGCCGGTGACGGTGGTGCCGTAGAAGGGCGCCGAGAGGGTGTTGCGGCCGTCCAACCGTCCGACTTCGTCGGGTTCGCCCGCTTCAACGGCCTCGTTATACGATTCGACGGCTGCGGCGGTGGTGTCGGGGTCACAGCCCAGCGTCTCGGCCAGCTCTGCGACGCTGTCGGCGTGGTCGTAGGAACCGAGTTCGATGGCGCGGTCGAAGTCCTCGAACTGCCCTTCCAGTTTCTCGAAGATGCGCTCGTCGAAGATTTCGTAGGCGACACCCCCCTCCTGGCGGACCACGTCGAGTGCGAATTCGGAGTAGCCCGCGGACTCGTCGCCGAAGCGCTCGCCGTCTTCGTTGACGAGGATGCCGCCGTTCATCACGACGGCGTACGTCGAGAGCACGCCCGTCCCGTCGACGACGGTGGCGTGGCCCTGGTAGGCGTCCATTGACGCGAGGTCGCCGCCGAGTTCGGCCCCCCAGCGGATGCCGTCGCCGGTGTTGCCGTCCGAGCCGTAATAGAGCGCGTCCGCGATGTCCTCCTCGCAGTATTCCTCGACCATCTGCTTGTTCCCGGCGAAGCCGTCGGTAGCGAGGATGACCTTCCTCGCGCGGATGGCCTCCTCGCGAACCTCGCCAGCGACGACACCCTTAACGGCGCCGTCTTTCGCGACGAGCTTTTTTACGGGCGTGTTGGTCAGCAGTTCCGTGTTCTCCATCTCCTCGATTCGCCCTTCCATCTCGGCGACGAGGTTCTCGCCGTTGCGCCCCGGCGGGGCGTGCATCCGGTACTCGGAGTGTTTGGGATACTTGAAGTCGTCCACGACGTGCAGGGAGATGTCCCAGTCGTCGACCAGCCAGTGGACCAACTCGACGCTCTCCTCGCAGAGATGATGGACCATCTCCTCGTCGGCCTCGTGGCCGTTTTTCTCTTGGATGTCTTGGACCATGTCCTCTGGCGTCTCCTTGATCCCAACCTCGCGCTGGAAGCGGGTGCCAGCGGCGGGAATCATGCCCGTCGAGAGCGCGGCGTTACCGCCGACTTCGTCGCTCTTTTCGAGCAGTGTGACAGTCAGGTCGTTGCTCTCGCAGGCAGCCAGCGTGGCCGTGAGACCACAGCCGCCACCGCCGGCGACCAGTACGTCGGTTTCGATGTCGAATTCGATGTCGTCGGCGGCGACGACTTCGGCGCTCGCATCGTCCAGCGTCCGCTGGTGTGGCTCTGAGTCGGGGGTTGCCATATCACGACATTGGAAC
Organism: uncultured Halobacteriales archaeon; assembly: GCA_964581735.1. GTDB lineage: Archaea > Halobacteriota > Halobacteria > Halobacteriales > Haloarculaceae > Salinibaculum. The sequence goes on from CAZOQK010000007.1 coordinate 15,121, forward strand.
GGTTTCGCCTAAATGTACCGGTCACTATGAGTAGTAAACTTCGACCTTCGTAGAGTCGATGCTATTGAGAACAGCAAGAAAGCCCCGACTGCCTCCGCCCCCGCGGCTCGTTGTGCTCCTCGGCCTCTGGCCTGCGGTGTCTGCTCACGGGCGCCGTGTGCCCGTTTGCATGTGCCGAGGCGCGGAGCGCCTCGCGCCAACACACACTCAAACACTTGCAGAAACACCCACCCAAACACAACCTCATAGGCGACAACCCAATTTATCACGCTGGCCACCACAGAGAGAGATATGGCAGGAGAGCCACGCGCAGTCGTCAAGGAGTTTTTCGACCGGATGGAAGACGACCGCCGGGAGACAGTCGGCGAACTGTTCGCCGACGACGCCATCGTCACGCTTCCGGGCGCACAGTTCGAAGGTCCCGAGGTCGCCGACCAGTTCCTCGCCTTTCTCGGCCCCCGCTATGAGTGGGCCGCAAAGGAGTTCGACCGCTGGATTACCGCAGGGGAACACGTCATCAGCCTCGGCACGCTCTACGGCGTCGACAACGACGGCAAGGAGTTCGAGAACGTGCGCTACGTCGATGTCTACAAAATACAGGACGGGCAGATTCAGCGACTCGACATCTACAACGACTTGGCGGCGGAGGGAGTGGTCAAGGCGTGAGCGATGGGAACGGAAGTGAAGACAGCGACGACCGCGTCGGCATCCTGTTCTCGCTGCGGGACGACCCCGACCTTGTCGCACGCGCGGAGGCGCTCGGCTACGAGAGCGCGTGGGCCGCCGAGGGACAGGGCAAATCCGCCTTTGGCAAGCTAGAGCGGTGGGCGACCCACACCGACGACATCGGCCTGGCGACGGGCATCGTCAACGTGTTCTCGCGGACGCCCGCTGCGCTCGCGCAAGCGGTCGCGACGCTCGACGCTCATTCGGACGGCCGGGCTATCCTCGGGCTGGGAGTCGCCCACCCCGGCGTCGTCGAGGGGTTCCACGGCGCCGACTTCGAGCGTCCCCTCGCGCGGATGGCCGAGTACATCGAACTGGTCCGGCGATACCTCCGCGGTAAGGCCGAGGAATCCGACGGGGACTTTTTTTCGCCCGCCCGGACCAGTTTCTGGGAAGCCTTCGAACCCGAGCGGGCTGAAATCCCCATCTACAACGGCGCGCTCGGCCCAGCGAACGTCCGACTGACTGGGGAGTTCGCCGACGGGTGGCTCCCGAACCTCTATCCGGAGCCGCAGTTCGCGGCGGCGCTGGAGTGGCTGGCGACGGGTGCCGAGCGGGCCGAGCGCGATGTCAGCGACGTTGACGTAGCGATGTATGTCCTGACGGCAGTCGACGCGGACCCCGAGCGCGCCCGGCGGGCCGCCGCAGAGCACGTCGCCTACTACATGCGGGACATTCCGGGATACTACGACCGGGCCGCCGAGGAGGCGGGATTCGAAGAGGATGTCGAGGCGATTCGCGCCGCGCCGACGACCGAGGCCGGTGCCGACGAGGTCAGTGAGGGCCTGCTCGACAGATTGGCCGTCGTCGGCACGCCAGCGGATGCGCGGGCGCAGTTGGCTGACCTCCGGGCGATGGGCGTGGACCTGCCGATTGTCCGGGCCCCCGCGGGCACCGACCGCGAGTGGGTCGAGCGGACGCTGAAGACGTTCGCGCCTATGAGATGATGGAGTGGTTGTGGGTGCGATTGTTTCTGTGAACAACAAGAACGCCCCGACTGGCTTCGCCACCGTCAGACTCGCAGTACTCGTCCGATGAGGTGCTGGGAAAGCAAAGATTTCCCGCATGACGAGACGGCGAAGCCGTCTCGAACCAGTTCGTTCGCTTCGTCTGTGGCGCGCCCCACGGCCAGCGAGACCTTCGGTCTCGCCCTGCTCATGGAACTCCCGCGACTCGCTGTCACTGAAAATCGAAGACTTTCAGGAGAGAGCTTCGCTCTCTCGAACCACGCTCCAGTCGGTGCTTGCATTGCCGTGCTTCCCGTAGCCAGTCGCCCCTTTCTCGCTGTTTTCAATCGTGTTCTCGACACCAAACACACTCCAGCAGACACTTAGAAGTGACCCACAGAATTATACGACTGCTCGGCCTACTGCCGGACGTTCACATGACAGAGCGCATCTGGGAGGACCTGCTGACCGAGCGTGACAAGCAGGTTATCTCCGCCGCAGGATACGACAAGGAGGGGGCATCGTCCTGGGAGTCTCGCGGGATGGGGACGAACCCCGCCGTCCTCGTCATCGACATGCAACGGCTCGTCGTCGGTGAAGACGACCCCATCCTCGACGCAATCGAGGATTACCGGACCGCGATGGGCGAAATCGCCTGGGACGCCATCGACCACATCGAACCGTTCCTTGATTTTGCCCGCGACCAGGACGTGCCCGTCATGTACACGCGCGTTGTTCCCTCTTCCTACGACGACCCCGACCACGAAGATCTGGACATCGTTGACCCGGTCGCCCCCGAGGAGGGCGAGACGGTCGTCGACAAATCCCACGCGTCGGCCTTCTACGGGACGGGCATCCTCTCGCATCTCGTCCGGGGTGGGCACGACTCAGTCATCATCGTCGGCAACTCCACGAGCGGATGTGTCCGCGCGACGGCCATCGACGCTCAGCAGAACGGCTTCAACGTCGTCCTGCCCCAGGAGTGTCTGTTCGACCGCATCGAAGCCAGCCACAAGATCGCACTCATGGACCTGTGGATGAAATACGCCGAAGTCCTCGAACGCCAGGAAGTCGAAGAGTGGGTCCGGAGCATCGAGGCATGAACGCGGAGGAGTACCAATGAGACACGACCTCGTCATCGCGAACGGCACCGTCATTACGCCGGAACTGGGCACCTTCGAAGCGGATGTCGCCGCCGACGGCGACGAAATCTCGGCCATCGCACGTCCGGAGAGTTTAGATGGCGAGCGGGTCGTCGACGCCAGCGGCAAGTACGTTCTGCCGGGCGCAATCGACCCCCACACTCACCACGGCATCTACCGCGGCATGGAGGCCGACGCCGAGACCGAATCCCGCTCGGATTTGGTGGGTGGCGTCACGACCATCGGGAACTACTTCCGCCGGGGCGACCCGTACAAGGAGGTCATGGACGACTACTTCGCCGAAGCCGAACCCAACTACTACCACGACTATTTCTTCTCGCTTGGCCTGCTCTCCTGGGAGCACATCGAGGAGATTCCCTACATCGTCGAGGAACTCGGGATTACGTCGTTCAAGTGGTACAAGAACTACAAAGACGTGGCCCCCGAGAAGTTCGGCACCGACTCGGAGATGCACGACGACTGGGCCGATGCGTTCATCCAGGAACTCGCGAAACAGGACGTGCCGACGACAACGGGCCACCACTCCGAGAACATGGAGATAACGAGCGCCCGCGGGGACAACCCCTACCTGGATTCGGGTGTCGACGAGGATCAAGAGTACCGCGGCTACGAGGCCCTCGTCGAGCAGTTTCCCGACTACGCCGAGGCACAAAGCATGACCGCAAGCGGGTCGCTGGCCCGCCAGCACGACTACGACGACAGTTTCTATGCGGTCCACATCTCCGCCGGGCGGACCGCCGACGAACTCGCGATGCTCCACGAGGCCGGCTGGGACATCATCGGCGAGACGTGCACCCACTACCTCTGTCTGACCACCGAGGAGTGTGACGAACGGCACAACGTCAACCCACCAGTCCGCTCGCAGGATGACCAAGACACCCTCTGGGGACGGGTCGCTGACGGCACCATTTCCTGTATCGGCACCGACCACTGTGCGAACCTGCGCGACGACAAGGTCGGTGAGGACGTGCCCGACAGCCTGCCGGGGTTCCCATCTTCGGCGACCTTACTCCCGCTTATCCTCTCGGAGGGGGTCCACAAGGACCGCATCTCCTTAGAACGGGCAGTGGAGGTCACGTCGACAAACGCCGCGAAAGCGTTCAACCTATATCCAAAGAAGGGCTCGATTCAGGTCGGAACGGATGCGGACCTGACAGTCGTCGACCTATCGGAGACGAAGACGGTGACGCCGGAACTACTGCAAAGCGGCGCGGACTACTCGCCCTATGAGGGCCGGGACGTGACCGGCTGGCCGACTCACACCGTCGTGCGCGGGCAGGTCGCCTACGAACACGGCGAGGTCGTCGGCGAGCAGGGCCACGGCACCCACATCGACCGCCCCATCTGAGCCACGCTATCGACCGACTCCATCCGGCAGACCACCCGACCCTTGGACACAGCACACGATGAACCGGTACGTACACAGCACGGAAACGAGGCGAACAGCACACACCGCAGTCGGCGGTGTCGAGACAGACGGAGGCACGCGATGAGCGACGCCGAGCAGACAGGGCCACTCGACGGCCTCGCAATCGTCGAGGCCGGGTCGATGATTTCGGCCGGCACCGTCGGCCGGTTCCTCGCGGATTTCGGCGCGGAGGTTATCAAGGTCGAACATCCCAAAACTGGGGACCACCTGCGCCAGTTCGGCCCACAAAAAGACGGCGTCGGGCTCTGGTGGAAGTACCTCGGCCGCAACAAAAAGTCTGTGACGCTTGATATCTCCACCGAGGAGGGCCAGGTCGTCTTCGAGGACTTGGTCAGCGAGGCCGATGCGCTCGTCGAGAACTTCCGACCCGGAACCTTAGAGCGGTGGAATCTCGGCTACGACCACCTCTCTGAATTGAACCCGGACCTCGTCATGCTGCGCCTGACCGGCTTCGGACAGACCGGTCCATACAGTGAACGGCCCGGCTTTGGCACCCTCGCCGAAGCGATGAGCGGCTTCGCCTACCTGAACGGCCACCCCGACCGGGAACCGCTGCTCCCGCCGACGGGACTGGCCGACGGCATCGCGGCGATGTTCTCGACGTTCGCGATTATGTTCGCGCTGTACAACCGCGACGCCAACGGCGGCGACGGCCAGTACATCGACACCAGCCTCATCGAGCCGATTTTCGCGCTCATCGGCCCACAGCCGCTTCGCTACCAGCAACTGGACGACATCGAGGAACGGTCCGGTAATCGGTCGACCTCCTCGGCACCGCGGAACGTCTACGAGACCGGCGACGACCGCGCCGTCGCCATCTCCGCGAGCGCACAGCCCATCGCCGAGCGGGTCTTCGAAGCCATCGAGCGACCGGACCTCATCGACGACCCTCGGTTCGAGGACAACGAGAGCCGCCTGGAGAACGTTGAGGAGCTCGACCGGGTAATCCAGGACTGGATGGACGACCACACGCGCGAGGAAATCCTCCAGCGCTTCGAGAAGTTCGAGGCGACCATCGCGCCCATCTACAACGTCGCGGACATCACCGAGGACGAACACTACCAGGCCCGCGACGCGCTGATCGAAATCGATGACGACCAGCTCGGTGAGGGACTGGTCCAGAACACCTTCCCGTGGTTCTCTGAGACCCCCGGCGAAATCAGCCACCTCGGGCCGCAACTGGGCGCGCACAACGAGGAGGTCTACGGCGAGTATCTCGCCTACGACGAGGAGACGCGCGCGGACCTCCAGTCGGAGGGGGTCATCTGATGGACGTTCCAGACGACGTGACGGTCGTCGAGATGCTGCCCCGTGACGGGTTCCAGCGTCTCGACGACTTCGTCCCTACCGATGAAAAAGTCGAAATCATCGACGCGCTCTCGACGACCGGCGTCGACGAAATCGAAATCACCTCCTTCACGCACCCGAAGGCAGTCCCCACCCTCAAAGACGCCGACGAGGTCGCCCAGCGCATCGACCGCGACGAGGACGTGACTTACCGGGCGCTCGTGCCCAATCCCGTCGGGATGGAGCGAGCGATAGAGGCCGAGATGGACAAGATCAACGCCTTGGTCACGGTCAGTGAGACCTACAGTGAGCACAACCAGAACATGACCGTCGCGGAGATCCTGGCCGGCGTCGAGGAAATCGTCGAGATGGCAGAGGGCACCGACATCGAGGTCGAGGCCGGTATCGGGACGAGCTTTTACTGTCCCTACGAGGGCCGGATTCCGATGGAAGAGACGCTCGATGTCGTCGAGCATGTCGTTGAGGCTGGCGTCGACGAGGTGACGCTGGCGACGACGATGGGACTGGCGAACCCGGTCGAAATCGAGGCGATGTTCACCGAGGTCTTCGACCGCTATCCCGACCTCGACGTTGGGCTGCACCTCCACGACACGAACGGGATGAGCCTGGCGAACACCCTGACCGCGATGGGGTGTGGCGTCGATCGCTTCGACACCTCTCACTGTGGGCTGGGCGGCGGCGTCGTCCTGCCCGAAGGACTCTCGGGGGTCGGCAACACGCCCACCGAGGACATCGTCCAGATGCTGACCGGGATGGGCGTGGGAACGAACACGGACTTCGAGCGCGTCGAGGCAGTCGCACACGACATCTCCAAGCGACTGGAGCTGGGTGCGACGAGTCACGTCCTGATGGGCGGGACCGTCGAGCGCGTCCTCGAAACCGTTGCGGAGGACAAACAATGACTGGAAAGACAATCTCGGAGAAACTGCTATCAACAAAATCGAACGAGGACGCGCGGGCTGGCGACTTCGTGGAGGCGAGTGTCGACGTGATGATGACCCACGACGTGACGGGGCCACTCACCTTCGAAGTGTTCGAGGACGTAACCGGTGACGACGCCGAACTCGTTGACCCCGATAACACCGTCATCACTATCGACCACCACGCGCCCGCCGACGGCGTTGAGGCCGCGAACAACCACAACATCGTCCGCGAGTTTGCCGACGAACACGGCGCACAGCAGTACGAGGTCGGCGACGGCATCTGTCATCAGGTGCTCGTCGAGGAGGGGTTCGTCGGACCCGGTGACCTCGTCATCGGCGCGGACTCGCACTCGACGACCTTCGGCGGCGTCGGCGGCTTCGGCACCGGCGTCGGGTCGACCGACCTCGGGACGGCAATGACCACCGGTGACCTCTGGTTTCGCGTGCCCGAAACGCTGCGTTTCGAGGTCAAGGGCACCCTCCCTGATGGGGTGTACGCGAAAGACCTCATCCTGAAATTCATCGGTAATATCGGTTTCGACGGTTGTACGTACAAAACGGCAGAATACGGCGGCTCGGCAATCGAGTCGCTGCCGATTCACGAGCGGCTCGTCCTCTCGAACATGGCAATCGAGATGGGCGGCAAAGCGGGCATCGTCGAACCCGACGAGCGCACCGTCGATTTCCTCGCCGCCCAGACTGATAGGCGCTTTGAGATTCCCGACTACACCAGCCCCGACGCCGACGCCGAGTACGACGCGGTCCACACCTACGATGCGGCCGACCTCGCACCGCAGGTCTCCAAGCCGTCGAACCCCGAGAACGCCGTCAACGTGGAGGAAGTCGAAGGAACGCAAATCGACCAGCTGTTCGTCGGGACCTGCACGAACGGCCGGTACGAGGACATCCGCATCGTTGCGGACATTATCGAGGGCGAACAACTCGCCCCCGACACCCGGATGGTCGTGGTCCCGGCCTCGCGGTCGGTCTACGAGAAAATGCTGGACACCGGCGTCCTGCAGACGTTCGTTGACGCCGGTGCAATCGTCCAGAGCGCGGGCTGTGGCCCATGCTTTGGCACCCATCAGGGCGTGCTGGGCGACGGCGACCGCTGTCTTGCGACGGCAAACCGGAACTTCCCGGGTCGGGAGGGCTCGATGGACAGCGAGGTGTATCTTGCCAGCCCAGCGACCGTCGGCGCCTCCGCGCTGTACGGTGAAATCACCGACCCGCGCAGCGTCGAACTGAACCGCTACGACGATTACATCCTAAACGAGGCCCAGGTATGAGTGACGATACAGAGCGAGACATCGACACGACCGAACCCGGCCGCGCGTGGCTGTTCGGTGACGACATCGACACGGACCAGATTATCCCCTCGCGCTTTCTCGTCTCCAGTGACCCCGACGAACTGGGCGAGCACGCGTTCAACGACCTCCGCCCGGAGTTTGCCGAGAACGTCGCCTCGGGCGATTTCGTCGTCGGCGGCCACAACTTCGGCAGCGGCTCCTCGCGCGAGCACGCGCCGCTGTCCCTGCTCGGCGCTGGCGTCGACGGCGTCGTTGCACAGTCGTTTGCCCGCATCTTCTACCGGAACGGCATCAACCTCGGCCTGCCGGTCTTCATCTGCCCGGACGCCGGGCGCATCGACGATGGCGACGAAATCAGCCTCCGCCTCGACGAAGGCACCGTCATCAACCACACCACGGACGAACGCTACGACGCTGACCCGCTCCCCGAGTTCCTCCAGACCCTCGTCGACGCCGGTGGTCTCAAACCCTACACCAAACAGAAACTCGCCAGCGAGTGACCACCAACTGGCCTGCAGGCTGCCACTCTATAATAAGATAAAACATTCTACTAAAACAGGAAAACATAATTCAAAAGATGTTTTGATGCGGGGACATCACAGTGTATCACCAATGGCTCTGAATGTTCGTCTTAAACTCCCAAAGCGCCGATATAGCTATTTCTCCACTCACTTTCACCGCCACGAATCTCACAAACAGCCACTGGATAGCAATTCCGTATAAGATCCTCTATTGCCATTTGAGATGATTTGTGCCTTCGAAATCGTCAGTATCTACCAGAAATTTATATAAAAATACATAATATTATATTTATTTGAATTTAACCGCGTTGTCGTGGTACATTTTTCGGGTTCCCGCGGGTGCAATGGTCGGTCATTCGCTCCCGCTGTGGGGGGTATCGGACCGGGGAGAGGACACGACGACTCGATGTCGACGCTGGTGATTTCGAAGTGGACGCCGCCAGTGTCGCTGTCGGTCACACTGATACCCCAGCCGTGGACCTCGACGATTTCATCGACGATAGCCAGGCCACAGCCGGTGCCCTCGCTGTTGGGGGTGTAGCCACGCTCGAAGACGGTCTCGCGTTTCGACGCGAGGATGCCGGAGCCGTCGTCCGCGACCGTGACCCCGTCGGGTCCGCGCGTGAGCATGACCTCGACACCGGTTGCCCCCCGGTCACCATCGCTGCCTGTTGAGCCGTGTTCGACGGCGTTCCCAAACAGGTTCTTGAATACCTGCCGAAGCTGGTTGCGGTCGGCTTGCAACGTGACGCAATACTTACATGTATGCGTTGCGTCGAGCGCCCACAGCTGTTGCCAGGCGTCGCGGGCGGTGGTTTCGAGGCCGATGGTATCGGTCTCGCCGATGATGTCACCGTGTCCGGCCAGTCCGAGCAGGTCGTCGATGGCCCACTCCATCCCGTCCAGTGCGTTTTCGACAGTGCACAGCGGTGTGCCTCGCCCGTTGCCCGGTAGAGGTCGAGACCCTCCTGGCCGACCGCGAGCGGGCCCCGCAGGTCGTGGGCGACCTCACTGGTGAACTCTTCGAGCCGTTTCTCGCGCCGATTGCGCTCTGTGACATCCCGAACGACGCCAGCGTTGCCGTTGTATGACCCGTCCTCGGAAGGGAAAAGACGGTGTGGACCTCCGCCGGAAATCGCCTGCCATCTGCAGTTTCGACGGTCAGTTCGACCGCCTCGGTGTCGTTGTCACCATCGGTAACGCGCTCGAGGACCGCCTCCATCTCATGACGGTCGGCGTCGTCGATGAGTTCCTGAATCACGCGCTGGCCGTACTCCAGTTGCCCCTGTGCCATTACCTCCGAGGCGTGCACCCCGAGCAGTTCGTCACGGTCGTAGCCCAGCAACTCCGCCATCGCGGGGTTACAGAAGTCGATGGCGCCGTTAGCGTCAAGCGTGTAGAAACCGTCCTGTGCGCCCATCACCAGCGTCTCGAACAGAAGCAGGCGCTCCTTGCGCTCGCGCCCGACGGCCAGGTCCTCAAACAGTCAGAGCCTGGTAGCGTCGGTCCGACTCGGTAGCTGGTAGCTGCAGTGGACGACATCCCGGCGCCCGCCGGTGTCGGGTGAAACCGGCAGGAGTTCTCCCTCCCGGACCTGTTCGCTGTCCCGGAGTGAGCGGATGCTACTCGCAAGCGTCGGCTGGTCCGCGAGCATCGCCAAGAGGCGCTCGTAGAACTCGCCGGCAGGTGACTGTTCCGCCCCCGGAAAGACGGTCTCGAACGGGCTATTCGCCCACACGACGGTACCGTCGTCGAGAACCGCCGTTGGGTCAGGGTCGGTAAAGAGGATGGTGGGTATCCGTGGCGGCACCGCCTTGTGAAACCCGCTCCAGGACGGCCCGGCAATCGGGAGGTCAGCGACGAGCCAGTCGACAGAGTCATCGAGCGCGGCAAGCGCTTTCGGCCCGTTGCTGACGGCACGGACGCCGATGTCGGTGGTCCCGTCGAGATACGCGGCCAGTGTCCGCCGTGTCTCGGCGTCGCTGCTGACGTAGAGCACGCGGTGCTTGGCCTCTCCCATCTTGATAGGCTCTGTCCCTGTCACGGCACGGCCGTGTCGGCGTTGTGTCGTCCACACTATCCGTCGACGAATATGTAAATTCCAGCCTCACAACCGGTCGACAATCGTCGCTGCCGTCGCCGGGCCGACGCCCTTGACGCCCTCCAGTTCGCTCCGAGACGCCTGCCGGACGTTGTCGACGGAGCCAAAACGTCGAAGCAACCGCCGGCGGGTCGCCGGCCCGATGCCGTCGAGACCGTCGAGCGGTGTCGCCACCTCGTCCCGGACCGTCTCGTGATACTGCACGGCAAAGCGGTGGGCCTCGTCGCGCACCCGCTGGAGGACGTGCAGGTGGGGGGCGTCGTCGGGCCAGTCGAGGGTTCCGTCGGCGGTGACGACCCGTTCCTCGGCCTTGGCGAGCGCTACGGCGGGCACGCCCCAGCCTGCCGAATCGAGTGCCTCCTGTGCCGCCCGGCGCTGGCCCTTGCCACCGTCGATGAGCAGGAGGTCCGGGGCCGGCCGGCCGTCCTCGCCGGCAAGTGCGCGCTCGGCCCGCCAACCGACCAGCGCCCGCATGCTTGCGTAGTCGTCGTTTTGATCGTCGAGTTTCTTCCGCCGGTAGTCGCTTTTTTCGGGGTCGCCGTCAACGAACGTGACGTTGCTGCCCACGACGGCTTTCCCCTGGGCGTGGCTCACGTCGAACCCCTCAATGCGCCTGGCGCTGTCGATGCCCAGTGCGTCGGCCAGTGCCCGCGTCCCGTCGGGCTGGCGCTCGTCGCGTCGTGCGTTTTTCATCGCCAGGTCCACCAGCGTCGATTCCCGGCCGGCACCGGGAACGCGGAGGTCGACACCCGCGCCGGCGAGCCACTCGTCGACGCCCTCACCGGCGGGCCGCTGCGGGCACAAAACGACATCCGGCAACTCCCGCTCTGCGTAGTACTGGGTGAGAAACGCGCCCAACACCGTCGCCGGGTCGTCGGTTCCGTCGGGTGCGTCGAGTTCGTGCTGTTCGCGCTCGACCAGTTTTCCGCCGTCGGCATGCAGTCGCGCGACGACCGCACTACTGCCTTCGAGGGCAACACCGAGCACGTCCGTCGCGCCGCCGCCCCGGTGGTCGGCGACGGCATCGCCGCCGCTGCCGTGGAACGCATCGACGATGCCGAGCCGGTCCCGGAGATTCGCCGCCCGCTCGAAGTTCTGTTCCGTGGCGGCGGTCTCCATCTCCCTGCGAAGCGGGTCCGTGAGCACGCCCGTCTCGCCGCCGAAAAAGCGCTTGACGCTTTCGACATCTTCGCCGTAGGGTTCGGCGTCGATTTCGCCCGTACAGGGCGCCGTACAGAGCCCGATGTCGTAGTCGAGACAGGGCCGGTCACGGTTGTCGTACTTGTGGTCGGAACACCCACGCAGTCCGTAGGTCTCCCGAAGCGCCTTGAGGACCGTCTCGACGGCGCCCTTGTCGGTGAAGGGACCGAAGACGGTTGCGCCCTCGTCCGGGTCCCGCGTTATTTCGATGCGCGGGACGGTGTGGTCGGTGAGCTGGACGAGCGGGTAGGACTTGTCGTCTTTCAGCCGGACGTTGTAGCGTGGCTGGTGGCGCTTGATGAGGTTCGCTTCCAGCAAGAGTGCCTGGGTTTCGGTGTCGGTGACGGCCACGTCGACCCGTTCGGCGCGGGCGACCATCTGCCGGATGCGCTCGCTCCGAGGGTCCGCATAGGAGCGCACCCGGTCGCGCAACTCCACCGCCTTCCCGACGTAGAGGACTCGCTCCTCGGTGCCGTCGTGGGCGAGAAACTGGTAAACGCCCGGCTCGGCGGGCAGGTCACTCGCAGTCTCGCGGACGGCGGCGATATCCATCGACGATGTCTCGGGGCTCCGCCGGCATGAGGGTCACGACTCCCCGAGCGGGTCGCGAGCATCGGTTGCGGTGTCCGGTGTGGCCGGGGAAATGAGTGCTTCAAGCCGGCCGGCGTACTCGTCCGCACGCTCGCTCGGCCGCGGGAGCTGGATGTCGTCGTCGCCAGCGACCTCAACGACGAGCGTGGGGTCGCGGGTGAACCAGTAAACAGAGAAGAACACGACCGACAGAAAGAGCGCTAGCGCCCCGAAGACACGCATTAGATAATCGAGCTGTGTGATAAGCCCAAGCAATGACTGCAGGGTGCCCATGACCCCGCCCAGACCGAGTTGCTGGGAAGATTGGCCCCCGAGGTTCACGTCCCCGACGATGCTCTCGAAGTCGACGACGAACCCGGCCCCGATGAGGACGATGCCGATGACGAGCGTGCGGGCACCGCGTTCGAGCAGGTCCGTCTCCGACTCTGCGCCGGTCGAGACGCCCTCGACGTTTGGTCGGTCAACCTGCCGGAAGGCCGGGCCGTCGCCGTCCGGGTCGAAGGTGAGCACGCGGTGGCTGGTGACGACGACTCTGGCCGAGTCGAAATCGACCGTCTCGGTTATTGACTCCCCGCTGTAGAGCAGGTCCTCGACCCGGTTGCGCCACCCTGACATACACGCCCGTATGCCGTCGTGCTATTTGAAATTACGGTGTCTATGAGACTGTCGTCCCTGCTTTTGCGACGGAGCGGTTCAGAACAGCAAGAAAGCCCCACTCCGCTCCGGTCGCGCGCCTCGCTGCGCTCCTCACTCCGTTGCGGTGCTTACT
>CAZOQK010000008.1:0-3327 GCA_964581735.1 uncultured Halobacteriales archaeon
TGCCTTTACCGACGTGATGCGCGAGGAGAGCGTTGAACTGGGCGTCCCCGAGTGTACCCCTGTCGACTGCGGTGCCAACTACGACGGCAAACACACCTCCGCGCTGCTCGGTGTCGCCGCCGGCCTCGTCGCCGCCGCCGCTGGTACGCCCGTCGTCACTCACTCGGGTGACCGCGTCCCCACCCAGGAAGCGACCGCGTACAGACACGTGCTGGACGAACTCGGCGTCCGCACGGACCTCACGCCCGCCGAAAGCGCCGAGATGGTCGATACGACTGGCTTTGGCTTCTACTACCAGCCCAACTTCAATCCCGGCGTCCACGCCCTCTACGACCGCCGCGCCGAGATGGGCGTGCGCACCTTCCTCAACACCGTCGAGACGCTCGCGAACCCCGCCGACGCCGATGTCCACCTTGGGAGCTTTTATCACCTGGCTTTCGCCAAGCGCATCGTCGACACCTTCGGCGAGATGGACTCCCAGACGGTTCCGCGGGTCATCATGTTCCAGGGGCTGGAGGGGTACGACGACATCCGGCCGGGGACGACGGTCGTCGCGGAGTACGACGGCGAGTTCATCGACTACGAAATCGAGACCGGCGCGCACGGGATGGACTTCGAGCGCGAGGACCTCGCTGTCGAGGACGTGGCCGCCGACTCGGCGACGGCTACCGAGGCCGTCCTGACCGGCGAGCGCGACGACCACTTCGCCGACGCCGTCATCCTCAACGCCGCCGTCCGGCTCTACGCCGGGGGTGGGGTCGACAGCATTGAGGCCGGCCTCGGCAAGGCTCGCTCGGCCATCGCAGAGGGTGGCGCACAGGACCGCCTCGCACAGCTCCGGGAGTTTTGAGATGTCCGAAACGACCCCTTCACTGGACCCAGCCCCGACTGAACCGGGCCACCCCGACGACCCCGACCGCTGGCGCCACGAGACGGCTCATCTTCCCGGCGTCAAGCTCCACTACGTTGTCGTCGACTCCGACCCCGCCGCCGTCGACCACCCCACCGGCGACGCGCCGCTCGTGGTCCTCCTGCATGGGTTCCCCGAGTTCTGGTACGCCTGGCGTCACCAACTCGACGCGCTTGCCGATGCCGGCTACAAAGTCGTCGCGCCGGACCTGCGCGGGTACAACCGCTCCGCGCAACCGACCGGCGTCGCCAACTACACTCCCGAGACGCTCGTCGGCGACGTGCGCGGGCTCGTCGAACACCTCGGCTACGCCCAGGCGGACATCGTCGGCCACGACTGGGGCGGCGCCATCGCCTGGGAGACGGCGATTCGTGACCCGGACCTCGTTCGACGGCTCGGCATCCTGAACGCCCCCAACCCCGAAGCCTACAGAGACCTGCTCAAACGCTCGCCCGAACAACTGCTCAAGTCGTGGTACGTCTTCCTCTTCCAGGTGCCGTGGGTGCCCGAGCGACTCCTCATGGCTGATGACTACCGCGTCGTCGAGGAGATGCTTACCGAGACGGCCGCACCCGGTGCCTTCTCCGAGCAGGAAGTCCAGCGCTACAAGGACGCTATGGCTCGGTCGGGCGATATGTCCGGCCCCGTCAACTACTACCGCGCTATCGCCCGGGAGACGGTTCGCGACGAAATCCTGTCGCTGTTGCCCGACCCGGTCGAGCGCGATGGCACCGTCGACGTGCCCACACTCGTCGTCTGGGGCGAACAGGATCAGGCACTCAGCGTGAAACTGCTGGATGGATTGGACGAGTGGGTGCCCGACCTGCGAATCGAGCGCCTACCCAACGCCAGCCACTGGGTGCAGGCGGATGCACCCGAGGATGTCAACGACGTGTTGCTTGACTTTCTGGACTGAGAATCGCTGTCAGCGGTGTTCGTCTATCCACGCACACCACGCACCGAAGTCGTTGGCCCCGCACTGAGCCGCGATCTTCCGGTCCGAACCCGGTCATGCATCGGAAGACTCACAACGCGAAATCGTCCGGTCACAGCGGAGTTTGACGTGACTCCCGGTCCGCCCGACAGGTCGATACCCGAACGGCTGGAGCAGTTTCACGATATCCCTGCCGGAGAAGTTTCCACTCGGCGTCACTGCATGAACTCCGGAAGGTTTTTTTGACTCGTCCGGACTCTCCTCGGGATCGATTCCGATGTCCCGCAGGAACGCCCCCTCATCGTCGATTTTCCCCGATTTCACCGTTGTGAACTGCGACCGCCTCGTCTAGATTCGCCAGCACCGCCTCGCGGGTCTCCCGCTGACTGGCAACCCCCATCTCCTGGTCGACGGCGGACCACTACCCGTTGTCTTCCTTGATGAGAGTGATTTCCCGACCTGCCATCATACGCCCCAGTAGGCCGTTCTCGTGTGTAAATGTTCGACTGAGCCGAGGAGATGGTATTTGATTCGTGAAGGTAAGGGGGTAAAAACAGCAGGAAAGCCCCGAGCGTTTGGACTCACGGCCTACTTCGCTCGCCGTTCGTCATCGAGGGACTCCCGGTGGTCGCACCTCACTTGACTCGGTGCGGTCGCTGTCTCCGGAAATCTTCGATTTTCTGTGACAGCGAGTCGCGGGAGTTTCATGAGCAAAGCGAGACCGAAGGTCTTTCTGACCGTGGGGCGCGCCACAGACGAAGCGAACGAACTGGTTCGAGACGGCTTCACCGTCTCGTCATGCAGGAAATCTTTGATTTCCCAGCACCTCCTCAGACGAGTACTGCGAGTCTGGCGGTGGCGAAGCCAGTCGGGGCGTTTTCCTGTCCGGCTTGACTCCCCCTGTTCGAGTAAACGCGACCGTTCGTCTACTGTCGAACCTCCCTTCGATACTCTTTTTTGAGTGCTCCGTGTGGGTTCTGGCGATGACACGGGGGCCACGTGAGGAACTCGCGGAGAAAATCGCCGGTGAGGTCACGCTCAGTGACGACCCGGGGGCGACGTTACGGAAGTGGCGCACGGACTTCGAAATCGCACAGACGGATTTGGCGGCCCAACTCGACGTGTCGCCGTCGGTCGTCTCCGACTACGAGAGCGGCCGCCGGGAGAACCCCGGTATCGGCGTCATCGGGCGGGTCATCGTTGCTCTGCTTGACATCGACGAACACCGCGGCGGGACCCATATCCGCCAGCACGCCCGCGTCCTCTCGGCCGGCTTCGACAGCGAGGTCATCCACGACCTCCGGGAGTACTCGGCGAACATCCCCTTGGAGCGGTATTACGACGCCATCGGCGCGACCGAACTCGTCCGCGGCGACCGCGACACCGTTGCCGGACACACGGTCATCAACTCCATCAAAGCCATCCAGCGGCTCTCCTCCGACGAGTTCCACACCCTCTACGGCCAGAGCACGAACCGCGCGCT
>CAZOQK010000008.1:3337-5832 GCA_964581735.1 uncultured Halobacteriales archaeon
CGTTTTCACCAACGTCACCCGCGGGGAGTCGCCACTCGTTGCACTCCGGGTCGTGAAACCGACGCCGAACGCCGTCGTCCTCCACGGCATCGACGAGGAGGAGGTCTGGGAACACGCTGCCGACCTCGCGCGCATCGACGCCTTCTCGCTTGCGGTGACCGACGCCGACCTCAACGAGGTTCTCGACGGGCTCCGGGGGCTCCCCTGAGTCAGGCGCGTTCGAGCGTGGTGGTGACGATGGTGCCGGTCGGGGCGTTGTCGTCGACGCGGACGCGGCCGCCGTATTTCTCGACGAGCGTGTTGACCAGATACAGTCCGATACCGGTCCCCTCACTCTCCAGCCCTTTCTCGCCTTTCCCGAAGACTGCGTCTTTCTGGTCGTCCGGAATCCCGGGGCCGTTGTCGATGACGGCAACGCTGACTTCTTTATCGTCGTAATCGACGGAAATCGTCACCTCGGGTTCGTCGTTGTCGTTGTGCTGGATGGCGTTTTTGATGACGTTGCGGAACACGGAGGGGAGCATGTCGTTTGCCTTCACGGTGAGACTCGGGATGTCGCCGTCGACGCTGACGACGGCGTCGGCGTAGCTCGTCCGGATGTCGTCTATCTGTGCCAGCAGCGCCTGCCTGAGCGGCGTCGGCTCCGTGCTCTCCTCGGTCTGGAGCATCGTCCCCGCGAGGTCGCGGGCAGTCCGGGTCAGTTCCACCGCCGTCTCGGCGTTGTTGAGGATACGTTCGACGTACCCGCGGTCCCCTTCGTCGACGCGAGTTGCCAGTAACTCGGCGTAGCTGGCGATAACCTGGAGGTCGTTGCGGATGTCGTGGCGAACCATCTCGTTGAGCAGTTCGAGGCCGTCCCGCTGCTGTTCGAGGCGCTGTTCGTACATCTTCTGCTCGGTGACGTTCCGTGTCGCACCGACTATCTGGACCACCTCGCCGTCGACGGCGACCGGTGCGATGCGGGTGTCCCAGTATGACCCGGGCTCGGGCACGTCGAGTCGCTCGACGTACGACACCGGCTCCCCGCGACGGACACACCCGTCATAGTGGGTTTCTATCTGGCCCCCGTCCTCCGGCCCGAAAACGTCCCGTATCGTCTGGCCCTGGATGGACTCGCTGTCCAGCCCGGTGAGTGACTCGTAGGCGGGGTTGACCCGCTCGATGCGGTACGATTCCGTCCCGACATCGATGACGAAAAACGCGTCCTGTGCGTTCTCGAAGAGCGTTTCGGCCTGTAGGAGGTCTCTGGTGTGTTCCCGCAGCTGTTGCTCTTTGGCCTGTTCCGCGAGGACCGCCTCCGTGTTCCGGGCCAGAATCTTCGCCACCCGTACGTCCTCCTCATCGAAGGCACCCACCGTCGTCGAGGAGAACAGAAAGACCCCGTACTCCCCGAGCGGGACCAGAAGCTCACTCCGCATCGCCGTCTCTTCGTTGAGCACGCCCTCGGCCGTGCGGATATCGTCGTAGAGCTGTGTCTCGCCGCGCTGGTAGGTCTCCCACGCGACTCCGTCGTCGATGGCTGGCACCTCCCCCAGCAACTCCCTGACTCGGTCGGAGGCCGCCGCCGGGACAAGCGCGTCGGCGTCCTCGTCGTAGAGGTGGACGCCGTTCGCTTTGACCTTGAGGACCTCGTCGGCGGCCGCCGAAGCCCGCTGTGCCACCTCCGCCGGGCTCTCGGCACCGACCAAATCCTGTGTCGCGTCGTGGAGCTGTTTGAGTTGGCGCTCGCGCTCTTTGCGCTCCGTGATGTCCTCGATGATGCCAATAAACCGAAGTTTGCCCTCGTCGTTGGTTTCGGCCGAGGCCGTCATCGAGGCCCAGAACGGCTCGTCCGAGAGCGTCTCCAGTCGCACTTCCTTCCCCTCCAGTCTGCCCCGTTCCCGGAGCAGTTCGCTGACGCGTTTCCTGTCGTCGTCCTCGGCGTAGGCGTCACCGATGGTGTGGTCTTCCAGGTCGGCTTTCGAGTCCGCATCAAACATCTCGACGGCTGCGCTGTTGACCGCGGCGAAGCCGGCGTCATCGCCGGTGGTGCCCTCGCCGACGGCAACGGGCAGGTTCTCGACGATGCGTTCGTAGCGTTCCAGTTCCTGTTCGCGTTCCTTGCGCTCTGTGATATCACGGAACACGATGGTCAGACCGTTGTCGTCGGGATAGAGCGAGACATCGAACCATCGGCCGTACTGTTCGTTGTACCGCTCGTAACTGGTCTGCTCGCCCGTCTCCCGTGCTGCTGTGATACTCTCCTCGGCTTCCGGGAACACGTCCCGGATGTACTCCCCGACGATGTCCTCACGGTCCATCCCGAGGAGGTCCATGGCTCCCTCGTTGGCGTAGGTGTAGACCAGGTCCTCGTCCAGCGCGAGGACGCCCTCGGAGATGCGGTCGAGTACTGCGCCCGGTCTGGTCGTCTCCCCCTCGACACTATCCATATCCGACGTTTGTTGGCGAGCGTAAAACCGTTTGCCTGTCACAGCCCGCGCTCTGCGACGGCTCGC
>CAZOQK010000008.1:5932-27548 GCA_964581735.1 uncultured Halobacteriales archaeon
GTTGCTCGCGCCGGGTACAGACGCTTACTCGACGTATGTGTACTTGCGCTCGCCCCCACTTTTTGTTCCCTCGGGTATCCTCGCTCGCGTCGCTCGCTCCGGATACCGCTCAGTCACAAAAACGTGGGGAAAAAGCTCGCCGCTCGCGTTGCTCGCGCCGGGTACAGACGCTTACTCGACGTATGTGTACTTGCGCTCGCCCATCCGGCCCCAGCCGTCGAAGACGAACTCGCAGTCGGGCGTCGTCCGCGGCTCGATGTCCGTCTCGGCGTCGTGGTTGTGGACATCGTGAATTTCCTCGTACTCGTCGAACGAGAGGTCATATCGGGCCTCGATCTGTGCTTTGATGCTGAGTGCACCGACCTCCTCCTCCCAGGTGTCCTGCACGGTCTCGGCGTGAATTTCGGCCTGCGCGCCGGACCCGTACGAGCCGACGAGCAACTGCTTGCCGGTGAGGTTACGCCCCTCCTCCAGCGCGCGCAACAGCCCGGAAACGCGGGCGATGTGGACCGACCCGGTGTACCAGTTCCCCACATCCCGGGAGATATCCAGCGTCGGGTTCACTGTGTGTTCGTACCAGTCGGTGTAATGCTCGGTCTCGGTCAGCGCGTCGGTGTACTCCTTGATGGCCTCGAAATACGTCTCTTCGCTGTCGAACGCCTCCTGGCGGGGCTGGCGACCGATCCGATCGGCCAACTGGTCCTCGATGTCGGTCCCGCGGATGCAGTGGCGATACCCCAGCCCGGCGGCCTTCCGGACCATCCCCGGGAACGGCGTGTGGAACGGGATATACGCGAAGTTCTCGGGGTGGGTGTCCCCGCCCGCCGACTCGAAGTCCTCCAGGGCCTCCCGCATCCGCGTGAGATACACCTGGACCGACCGCTTGCCGTCGACACTCGGGAACTGCTGATTCGGCTTCAGGAAGTCAGTTTCGTCGGCGCTGCCATAGCCCTGTTCGTCCGAAAAGGCGACCACGTCGGGGTCCTTGTCGATGAGCATCGCCACCGCACCGGCACCTTGGGTCGCCTCGCCGGGGTCGTCACGGGCGTAGAGTGCGGTGTCGGTCGCAATGACCAGTGCCGCACGGCCGCGGTTCCGACCCGCCCGAATCCAGTTGAACGCGTCGTCCAGTGCCTGGGTTCCGGAGATACACGCGAACTTGCGCTCGCCCTTGTTCGCGTGGTGGAAGTCACCGTCGTAGACCTGTTCGAGACACCCCGCCACGTACGTCGACACTGGCTTGGAGTGGTCGAAGGCACTCTCGGTCGCCACGTCGATGCGGCCGATGTCCTCAGGTTCGAGTCCCTTGCGCTCCATCAGTTCGTGACTGGCGTTTGCCGCCATCGTCACGATATCCTCGTAGACATCCGGCAGCGAGGAGGCGTACAGCCCCAGGCCCTTCGTGAACTTCCCCGGCTCTTCCCCCTGGGCCGGTGCGAACGTCTCCGCGAGGTCCAGTTGCAGTTTCCCTGTCCATACCTCGATGCCGTCGATGCCGACCGGTGCCATATGCGAAACTGTCCGGGAGGATGTATAAGTGTCTGTCGACTAAATAATCGACGACTGCCGAAATACGCGCCGATGGCACTCTCCAGCTGACCGTCGCCGGGGTAACCAAGGCAAATAATGATATTGGTCGAACAGTACAGTGATGACATGGCCACAGAGGAACCGGTTGACGCGGACGACGGACCGGGGGACGGCGAGACACCCACAGACAGGGGGTCATTGGTTTCGCTTTACCGACGGTACGTCGGCGAACCGGAGAGTAGGCGGGATGTCTACGTCGGGTTCGGGACGTTCTTTGGCGGACTCGCGCTCGGACTTGTCGGGCTGGTACTGTTTCTCTACAGCGGCACACAGCCCAGCGGCTCGGCGCTCTTCTGGCAACTCCGGGAAGTCGCGCTCGTTGCCGTGATGCTCGGACTGCCGGCGGTCGCGCTGAGTTTCGCCGTCTTGCTGCCGGTCGGTCAGCGGACGATGGGGGCGAGCATCGCCGGGGTCGCCATCTGTGTCGCCGGGGCAATCTGGCTCACACAGGTGTACCCCTATCAGTGGACAGCGGCCGGGAACGACATCAACGTCCTCACCACGTACGCGGTCGGCACCGTCCTGCTCGCAGCAGCGACCGGCTCGTCGCTAGTCGCCCAGTATGTCGACAACGCGGTCCCCCGCAGGACCGACACGCCCGCGACCGACGACGAGGAGGACGGCGAGTCCGTCAGCGACGAGCAGGTCACCGAGGACATAGAGGAGGCGATGTCGGACTCGTCGCTCACCTGGGGCGGCGTCGAGAAGGAACCGAACACCAAGCGACTCACATTCGACATACCGGAAGACCCCGACATCGACGAGGCGACCATCGAGTCGGCGACCGAGACCCGATCATCCGGCGACGATGTCGACGACGCGGTCAGCGGCCTCCGACAGTTGCAGGGCGGCGAACAGGAGACCGGGCGCACGGAGAGTCTCGACGACCAGGTCTCCGCCCTCAGCGAGTTCCGCGAGCAACAGAAAGACGATGATATCGAGACGGGTGTTGAGTCCGAACGTGGCTTCATTGCGTGGCTTCGCGACAAACTGTTCGGGTGAGTCGATCCCGACTCCCCCGACGAGCCTGTGATCTTTGCAGTCGATCACGGTGTCGTCCGTGGATAGCCGGTCGCCGGCCGCGAACGTGCCTCGCCGGCACTGGAAACCACTCAAAAATAAATGACTTTCAGGTAGTTTTTTCTCGTCCGTACATCAATATCGCTCTATGGCAAAGGGACTTGATGTCGGCACAATGAACATCCTCTCGGCCAGGCAGGAAGGTAACGAGACAGTGTTCGTCCAGCAGCGTAACTCGTTCGTCGAGATCGACTACAGCGACATGGCAGAGCAGATGCTCTCGCGTAGCGATGTCCTGCACATCCGCAAGGATGACCAGGTGTACATTGTCGGAGACGACGCGCTGAATTTCGCGAACATATTCAACGAGGAGACCCGGCGACCGATGCAGGCGGGGATTCTCTCCAGTGACGAGCAGTCCGCGATCCCGATGATCAAGTTGATCACCGAACAGGTCGTCGGAGAACCCCAGTATCAGGACGAACTACTTTACTTTTCGGTGCCCGCGGACCCAATCGACGACGAGATGTCGACGTTGTACCACCAGAAGACGATCGAATCGTTGCTGGGCGACATGGGGTACAATCCCGAACCGATCAACGAGGGCATGTCGGTCATCTACTCGGAACTGGCCGATCGCGAGTTCACGGGACTGGGTGTCAGTTTCGGTGCCGGCATGACCAATATCTGCCTGGCATACTACGCAGTGCCAGTGATGAAGTTCTCCATCGCGCGCGGCGGCGACTGGATCGACGAGAGCGCCGCACAGGCCACCGGCAACCCCGTCGACAAGGTCACCTCGGTCAAAGAAGAGGACTTCACGCTGGATTTCGAGACGGACGTGGGCGGAATCGAGGGCGCGCTCAGTATCTACTACGACAACCTACTGGACTACGTCACCGAGAAAATAATCGAAGAGGTCGACGAGGAAGACATCGAAGAGGGACTGGATGTCCCCGTCGTCGTCACCGGCGGAACGTCGAGTCCCGACGGGTTCGGGGACCTCTTTGCCGAGCGACTCACCGAGGCCGACCTCCCGTTCTCTATCAGTGACGTTAATCGGGCGGACAACCCGATGTACAGCGTCGCGCAGGGGGCACTCGTCGCCGCACGCTCGGAGGAGGAACGCTCGACCAGCCGGAGCGCCGAACCAGAGGGGAGCGACGAACCCGAGGCAGAAGCGGAAACTGACGACTGACCGAGTCGCTACTCTTTGTCCTCACTCTGTGAATCGCCATTTCGGAGTGACATCGCGACCGAGACCGATTCATCGAGTCGCTCCGGGTCGATTGCCGGTCCGGAGTCCTCGACTGGGGCCGTTACCGCGTCACTCCGGTCGGTCACGCAAGTGCGTTCGGCGGGCACCACCGTCTCGTCGAACCGCTCGATGGCACGGTCCCAGGATTCGACTTCGTCCCGTTCGGGCCGGTGCGAAGCCGTCACCCCGGCGAAGCCACAGGACTCACAGACGACTGCCGACTCGTCGGTCGCCTCGACGGAGAAGGTAGCGAGTTCCCCCTCGCAGCGCGGACACCGCATGTCCGGTCGTTGTGTCGGTGTGGTAATCAATCTATGCCCCTCCGGGGAACGAATTATACCGGTCGGTTCCGTGTCCCCGCACGATGCCGAAAATATCCCTCACCGACGACCAGCGCGCGCGACTGGAGGAAGTCAGATGCGATGTCGAGGCGGCGTTTGTTGACACTTACGGCCACGCTCGGATGGAAGACGCTGTCGAGTACCTGCTCGACACCTACACCCCGCCCGACGGGCCCGAGGACGATGCCGCCGCCGTCGCCTTCGACCGCATCGCGACTGCGGAGTACCCCACACTCCAGCGCGTCGCCAGCAACGTTCCCGGCGTCCCCGGCAGCGGTATCGACGCCGACGAGATGCGGGGCAAACTCCTTTCGGAGCTGGGCCCGGAAAAGTTCGCTGCCAAGCTCAGTGACGACGACCGGGAGGACAGCGAGGACTCAGCCGACGCAACCGATGACTCTGACGACGCGGCCGAGAGCGCTTCTGACGGATCGGCAGACGACGATTCTGGCGACGCACCTGCCGACGCTTCCGGTGGCGGCGGCCTCCTCTCGACGGCCAACCAGTTGCTCGACGAACACGACGACAAGTGGCGCGAGGGCGAGGGCGACACACCCTACGAGGTGGATCTGCCCGACGGCTCGACAGAGTCGGCGCGGACGAAAGACGACGTGCGACAACTGCTCTTCCGGCATTACTGAGGCTGGCCGGTGGCGCTACTCCGAGCGCGTTAAGACATTCACTTCGGGGGAATCCGATTCTTACCGCCTCGGCTGTAAAATGTAGGTATCCACCATTGCGTGGCCGAAGCCACTGGAGACCTCTTCGAGATAGTCTGCAACGCACGCTGAAGCCGCCGCGGTAACGTGACTGACATCGTGTAAAAATCAGGAAACGATAAGCCATACAGTCCCAGCCCATTTCTGAACGTACCTGGCTCCCACCCTGTGCTGGTGCGAACGCCTCCGCAAGACCCAGTTGCAGCTCCTCTGTCCGTCCCTCGATGGCAACGGCCTCGGTATGTGAGGACGACAGTCGTCTGTCACAGACCAACTGATGACTGTCGAGCTACCTGTTGACCCCCAGTGTCGCTTCTTCGAACAGCGGGCCCGCCGTCGGAGAGTCCGTCTCCAGTGTGACTCGCAGACGGAACACTTTGCTCTCGACGTTGAGTCCGGTTACGTCGTAGCTGTCGCTCCCGTCGAGTTCGATGGGGTCGCTGATTTCCTCGTAGACGCCGTCAATGTTCGGGTCTGACTCGACGACCACGGTGACGTTCGTCCCACCCGGTTCTGTCGCCGTGGCGTTCGTCAGCGTCAGCGTCCCGGGCTGGACACCGTTGTCGAAGCCCCGCTGAGTCGTGACCAGCACACCATCGCTGTCGGCCCCGGCGCTTACGTTGATTGCACCCGCCGACCGCGCCCGACTGAACAGCCTGACAGCGTCGAGACGCCCGTCGAACGTCCAGCTCAGGTCGGACTCGCCGCCGATTTCGGCGGTGACCGTCCCGGGTGAGAGGTCGGCGTCGACGCTATGTGTGCCGTCGTGCCGGCCGTCGACGTAGAAGGACAGCGTGGACCCGTCGTAGGTGGCAGTGACCGAGTGCCACTGGCCGTCGTCGACGCGGGTCGTCCCGGTTCGCCACGCCGTCGCCTCGTAGCCGACGACAGTCGAATCGACGGTCGGGCGCGCCCCGCTGGTCTGATTCAGCGAGACATTCAGCGTCAGCGCCGCGGCGTCGGGGACGTTCGTGATGTCGGTGTAGCGCGTTCCACCGACCTCGTACCGGACCTCGGCGCTGGTCCCCGAGGGCTTGCTCGTGACGGTGTTTGCGCCCGTCCAGTCGACGACTCGCCCGGCGTTGAGCGTTCGGGTGTAGGTCCCACTATCGGCGTAGCCAGCCACCAGCGGGCCGGATTCGACGGCGAACCACCCGACATCCTCGTCGGTGTGGCTGTCACAGTCGTCGCCGGTTTCGAGTTCGCAGTAGCGCACCTCGGCGCTGCTTGCGGTCACGCTCCGTGCCTCGTCTATCTGGAGTTCCTGGCCGCCGTTTTCGGTTAGCGTCGAGACGACGACGACTGGCGGGTCGTCGAACCCGGCAAAGGAGACGCTCGTCCACCGGCTGCTGGCGACGCTGGTGCCGGTGGTGCCGACCGCTGCCGACCCGGCAAACGGGAGGTTCCCGGGTTCAAGTGCGACCCAGCCCACCGTCTCGTTGCCGTGACTGTCGTCACAGGCGTCCGTGCTGCCCTGGTGACAGATGCCGACCATGAAATCACTCGCGCTCGTATCCGTCACCCGCGTTTCGACGGGCTGTGCGCCGTCGGTCGTCTGGACGTTCCCGAGGACGACCGGCGTCGTCCCGAAACTCTCGGTGTAGGTCACCGTCTCGGCGGCGTCGATACCGCCGTCCAGCGTCCGCCGTCCGGCTTCGATACCGCCCACGCTGTCGGTTTCAGCGGCGTCGACGACGACGTAGCCCACCGTTTCGGGACCATGCGTGTCACAGCCGTCGTTGCTCCCGCCCTCGGACTCACAGACGCGCACCTGTGCGCCCGTCGATGTGACATTGCGGGCGTCGAAGGTCAGCGCGTTCTCCCCGTTGTGGGTGTTGGTCGTCCCGACGACCACTGGCGTCGCGTACGACCGCTCGAAGGATATATTCCGCCAGCTCCCGTCGCTCGTGGTGACCGTCCCGGCCTCGCCGATCTGTGTCCCCGACAGCGTCAGCCTACCCTCGTTGACCGTCGTGTTGTCGAAGCGTCCGTCCTGCCACTCCCCGTTGGTGTCCGTTGCCAGCGATTTCGTGAGCGTCACGTTGCGGTACTCGGTGCGGACAGCCGAGACGGTCGGCGTTTCGCTCCCGCCCGACTGCAGCGTGATGTTCAGCGTGATACTGTCGGTCTTCGGGACAGCGTCGAGGCTGTCATACCGCTGTGTCCCATCTGAGAAATCCACGTCCGTCCCCGTACCACTCGGGACCGACTCGGTCAGCGCCGTCCGATTCCAGTAGACCTCCCGCCCGGCGTCTATCGTCCGTCGGTACTCTCCGCTGTCGACGTATCCCACCGAGCCACCGAAGCTATGCCAGACGAACAGCGACCGGTCCGCGGCGACACCCGATGTCGCCGTCGTCGTCACGTCCGTCCAGTCGAGTGTGAACTGCTCGCCGCTTGTCCCAACGAACTCGGCGGTGTCGTGGCCCAGTACGTTGCCGTTCCGGTCGGCGTACAACAGGTCAAACGGTGCCCCGCCGGTCGTGGCCACGGCGTGTGCGTTGACGGAGTTCGAGTGACTCGAAAACCCGAGTGCCCGACCGTCACCGGCGATTTTCCCCCCGCCGGTCATCCAGCCCAGATGGTTATCACCCTCGTTTGCCCCGCTGTACCCTTCGACGTTCATGCCGGGGATGGTGTTGACGCCGAACAGCGAGAGCGCGGACAGTGACGCACTCGTCCCGTAGGTCCGTTGTCCCGTCGCCGTCGGCGTCCGGCCGTAGCCCAGTTCGGGTTCGGCAGACGTGTTGACCGCGAGATACAGCCCCACGAACCGGCTCCCGTCGACGGACTCAGGGCTGTTGACGGTGTAATCGAGCGTGAACCCACTCGCGTCGAAACCGGTCAGACTCGCCCGAACGCGTCCGTCGATGCCGCCCTTGTTTGTCCACAGCGTATTGAGGACGGCGTCGTCCCGGGCCGCGTAGACGTGGTCGTCGATGTTCTCGCCGTCGGCCGACACCGAGAGCGTCACCTGCTCGGGAAGGTTCTGTTCGGTGCTGGTCAGCGTGATGCCCTGCTCGGCCGCGAACCAGCCGACTGTCTCGGTTGTGTGCCCGTCACAGGTGTCGCCACTCTCCATCTCACAGAAGCGCACCTCGGCGCCGCTTGCGGTCACGTTCCGTGCTTCGTCTATCTGGAGTTCCTGGCCGCCGTTCTCGGTGAGCGTCGACACGACGACAGTCGGCGTGCTCCCAAACAACGGCGAGAAGCCGACACTCGCCCAGTCGTCGTCGTTCGTCTGGACGCTGCCGATGTCGGTCTGCTGGTCGAACACGTCCGCGCGCGGGTCGAGTGCGACCCACCCCACCGTCTCGTTGACGTGGCCGTTGTCACAGGCGTCCGTACTCGCTTGGTGGCAGATGGCGACGGAGAACTCCCCCGTTCCCGTCCCCGTCACGCGCGTCTCGACCGGCTGGGTGCCGTTTGTCGTCTGGACGTTCCCGAGGACGACTGCGGACTCACCGAACGTCTCACCGAACCCCACCTGTGCTGGCGTGTCGATGCCGCCACCGACCGACACCGTTCCGGCCTCGATGCCCGACACCTCGGCCGCCGCCGAGGCGTTGACGACGAGATACCCGACCCGCTCGCTCGTGTGTGAGTCACAGCCGTCCCCGCCCTCGGATTCACAGAGGCGCATCTCCGCGGAGGAACTCGTGACGTTGCGCGCGTCGAAGGTCAGCGCCGCCTCGCCGTCGTGGGTGTTGGTTGTCCCGACGACGACGGGGTCGCTGTAGCTGTTCTGGAAGGTGACTTCCTTCCAGACCCCGGCACTGATTTCGGCGGTGAGGTTCGTGCCGGATTCGACGGCGAACCAGCCGATGTCTTCGGAGGTGTGGGTGTCACAACCGTCGAGTTCGCCGTTCGGGCCGGGAATCTCACAGTACCGCACCTCCGCGTCGCTCGCGTTGACGTTCCGGGCTTCGTCTATCTGGACTTCCTGGCCGCCGTCCTCGGTCAGCGTCGAGACGACCACCGTCGGCGTCTCGCCGAACGTACTCCCGAAGGGGACGCCGGTCCACTCGCTGTTGCTGACCCTGTTGCCCGTCCGCCCGGCCGTCGCGTTCTCCCCGAGCGTGAGACCGCTCGGGTCGATTGCGACCCACCCGACCGTCTCATTGACGTGCCCCCCATCGCAAGCGTCCTCGGTGTCGAGATGGCAGATGCCGACGGTGAAGTCGGTGGCCGTCGTGTCCGTGACCCGCGTCTCGACCGGCTGTTGGCCGTCGGTCGTCTGGACGTTCCCCAGCACGACCGGGCCGGAACCGAGCGATTCGCCGTAGGCCACCGACTGTCTGTCGTCTATGCCGCCACTCAGCGAGACGGTTCCGGCCTCGATGCCGGGCACCCGCTCGGCTGCCGAGGCGTTGATGACGACGTAGCCCACCGTTTCGGGACCATGCGTGTCACAGCCGTCGGTGGTCCCATTCGTCTCACAGACCCGAATCTGTGCGTCCGTCGACGTGACCTGTTGGGCGTCGAACGTCAGCGAAGAGTTCCCGTCGTGGGTGTTTGTCGTCCCGACGACGACCGGGTCCGAGTACGACCGGTTGAACGATATCGTCTCCCAGCTGCCGTTTCTGACGGTCACCGACCCGGATTCACCGAGATGGACCTTTTCGCTCGGCGTTGTGAACGTCCCCGTCTCACCCAGCGTTGTCGTCTCGGGTGTGGTATCGCGGCTCTCGTTGTCGATGGCCCAGCCGTGACTCCAGCCGAACTCATCGCGGGTCGATTCCTCGATATCGTCCGCCGTGTTCAGACTCGGCCCCGTCACCGTCCTGACCGACGTTGGGCGGAAGCCGGTGTTATAAGTCTGTTCGCCCGCCGTCCCCGCCGACGGCGTCCGGAACGTCCCCACGTCGATGTCGCTGCTCTCGGGGAACGTGTAGGCGCGATAGCCGACCCGGACCGTCGGGCCGCTGTCGACGACGTTCTCGAAGGAGACGGTAAAGCCGTCACCGTCGGTGCTCGACACGGTGCCGTTGACCCGCCCGAGGAACGTATCCCCGTTGGCGTCGGTCACGACCTGCTGGATGCTGTATCCGGTCGTCGAGGCGCTTGTCTGTGCGTTCGGGCTGGCGGACCCGCTCCCGACCGACTGTGCCGCTTCGGTACAGGGGGTCTGGGTGCAATCGGCAAAGCCGGTGCCGCTCCCGAGTGCCTGCCCGCCGACGCTGGCCGTCTGGCCGAACGGCACGCCGACGACGTACGTCCGAAAGACGACCAGGTCGGGTTCGAAGCCGACATCTGCTCGCACATCACCGGTGGTGTCCGGGGCTGCCAGATTGCCGTAGGCAACGTCGCGTGTCCGGTTGAGCCGGAGCTTCCCGGCATCGACGGTCGTGTTCTCGAACGTGCCGCTTTCCCACTCGGCAGTACTCGATACCGTATCGTTGGTCGATATCACCCCGTCGCTGCCCACGAGGGCACTCACACGACCGTCCCGCAGGCCCACGAACAGGTCGTCACTTCCGTTGTTGACACCGGGACCGTACCCGTCGAACTGACTCCACAGCGGGGCCGTCCCCGAGTCTGTCGTCTTCACCCACGTACTCACGGTAAAAGACCCGTTGGCCTGCACGTCGTTCAGGCTCGCACTCCCCGGCACTTCGACGTACTCTCCGGCGGCAAACTCGTATGCTGTCGTTCGCGCGATGCCGGCCACACCCGCCGTCGCGTTCTTGAGCGTCCCGTCGTTTCCGTTCTGGCTCACGTCGCTCGCGGTGCTCGCGCCCGCGCTCTCGTCGAACGGCCAGTAGCCCACCAGTCCCGACCGGTTCCGCGAGTTACCGAGTTCGACCGTCCCCGACCCGCTGTGGTTACCGAAGTCGTCGTGGACGACCGCCTGTTCGCTCTCCGCACCGTTCCAGTCGGCAGCCGTCCCCCACACCGCCGGACCGAACGCGACCGGGTCCGTCGACACTGGCAATGTCGTTCTGAGGAAGGTTCTGCCCGAGCCGCTGCCCCGATAGAAGACCCGGACATCGATGTCGGCCCCGGTCAGTCCGTGGCGTCTGGTGAGTGTCTCTCCGGGGTCGAACGACCCGTCGCCCCCGGTGATGTTCGCCGCGTCAATGTTGAACCGCGTCTCCGCGCTCCCGTTCGATGCTATTACGAGTATGTTGCTGTTGTTGACGCTGCTGCCACCGTTGTGACTCAATGTGAGGGTCTCCGTCGTCGCGCTGGCCTGAATATCGACGCGTTTGGTCTCCTCACCGAGGTCCCCACCGCCACCGACGAAGTTGATTGCGACACCGACGCCGATGACGGTCGCCACCACGACGACCACGCCGATGAGGAGGACGTTACCGACGAGTTCTGATTGGGCGCGGCAGTCTCCCTCCAGTCGCGTTCGTTGTAACTCATCTGTTGTCTGCGGGCACCCGTCTCGTGAGGAGCGGCTGTCTTCCATCTGTACTCTGCCGATTACGATATCCCTCCATTAGTCGTCGCTACCAGTTCGTTCCCGTGTTCATCGGTCAGTTTTGCGACCGTTCCGTCCACGTCGGCGTAGTAGACTGTCCCGTTGTTGGAGTTGATGTGAACGACTTCGTTCGTGCCGTCATCATCGACATCGAGTCCTGCCATCGGGGTCTTCGCCACTTCGTACGGAGTCGACAGCGTCTGTTCGAGTCCGCCTGACTCGACGAGTCCGATATCTTGGTTTCCATCGACGTAGGCCACTTCGAGACTACTGTCGCCGTCGAAGTTCGCGACGCCACTCGTTGCACGCGCGGTTCCAACGGAAACACCCGTCCGTTGCACTTTCGCTCCGTCGCTGTCTAGATAGACCAGGTTACTGTTTTTGGAGTCGACATACACAATATCGGTCGTGCTATCATCGTTGAAATCACCGATGCCCGCCACAGACGTTGCGTTTGCGGTCTCGGTGTTCGTGTCTATCGCTTCCGGTCCGCCGGTGTTATACTCCAGCCGGTACAGGTCGCTGCTGTCGTTGGCAAAGTAGACCGTTCCGGCGTTGTCGCTTTCGAGTTTTCCGACGGTAAAGCGCGTCCGTTTGACGGTCTGGCTACCGAGACTGAGTTGCTCGCTGTTACCCAGGAAATCGATGATAAACAGATCACCGTTCCCGTCAACGTAAGGCGCGTCGATGTTTCCATTCCCGTTGATATCGGCTGTCATCGGCCCCGGCGTTGTGAGCGTTGTCACGTCGAAAAAGCCGACTCGCTGCTGGCCGTCGACACTCTGGAGGTAACTGCCCGTGGCGTTGGGTTCGTCCCTGACGTACGTCGCGCCCGGACTCGGCGGGTCGACGACTTTCGTATTGAAAAAGGGACTTTCGTCGCGTTTACCCCAGTCACTCGCCTGGTCGTTGTCCTTGTATGCTCCACTGTTGTCCTTGAGTCGGTAGGGTACTTCACCATCGAAGACGGAGGTGATGTTCCAGCCGCTGGAGGTGGTCTCGTCCTCGTATGCCACCTCGTCAATAACGTTGTCGTTGCCGTCAACCAACTTCAGCGGCTCACCGCTGTTGGCTAAGGCTGTATCCAACTCGAACACTTTCGCTGGGTCGACCGACCACGTCGTCTCGAAGTCCGAAGTGTCTCTGGCGAAGTACACCCCTCCTTGGAGGTTCTGACTTGGGAGCGTCGTGTTCTGGCTCGATCCTTCGTCGTCGATTATCTTCCAGCCGTCGGTGTTGATCTGTGTCGGGAAGTACACGCGAACGAACTCGCCGTTGGCGTTGGTGAGCTTCGACGGCGCGGGCTCGAATCCGGTGAACAGTTGACTGTTCGCGCCCGTGTTGATGAGCTCCAGCGGGAGCGTGTCATCGTCCCGACCGCTGGAGATGTACGCAGTGACGTTGCCCGTCTCATTGGCATCGAACGTCCCGTTCGCTTTGCCCTTCACATCGGTCTCGTTGTCTTCGTTCGAGAGGGTTCCGTACTCAGTCGTGTTCAGCGCGAAGTCGACGTTCGCACCGACGACTGTCGGCGCCGTTCCGGCGATGATCTGGAACTGATTGTCACCGTCCAGTGCGAAGTCGTACGTACACTCCTGGGCGGTACACGAGAGCGCCCCCTCTTTGCTGTCCATTCCTGATTCATTGAACGCGATCGCATAGGCCGGCGAGCTACTGCTGGTTCCACTGCCGTTGGTGTTGTCGATAGAGAGGCTGAAACTGACGTTCTCGCTCGTCGAGGTGTTGAACGAACTGTCCGGGACCGCATTGCTATCGAGGCTCACATTCACCGAATCGGTCTCCGCGCCGCCGTCGATGTCGTCCGGCGGGCTGTACTCCAGTTCGACGGTGCCCTCGCTGTCGCTTTCGGCCAATTCTGTGATATTGGAGTCGCTCCGACTCGTTCGGGCAGAGACGAGTTCCCCGCTAGATGGATTGTTGTACCTATCCCGGACTTCCACGGCCAGCGTCACGTTCTGTCCCTCCGGCACGACGAGGTTCTGCCCGCGTGTTTTTACGAGATAACTACCGGGGGCCGTAGTGTCCACGCTCGACCCGACGCCGACACGGGAGAGTTTCAGGTTGTACGTCACGTCCGGTTCCATCTCGACGACGAGCTCGTCGAACCGGCCGGATTGTTCGAGGACGGTCACGTTCCGGACGTGCCCGCCGTTCGTCACGCGCTCGGCCTGCAACAGTGAGTCCCACGCGCTTTGGCTCAATCTGGTCGGGAGTCTGAATGTCACGTTCTCGCCCGCCGTTTGATTCGTCACGGGCACGCGCGTCGCGGAGGCGCTCATCGAGCGCACGTCAACACTCGCTGACCCGGACTGGCCGGCAGAAAGTGACCCGTTCAGCGCGATGAGGTTTATCGAGCGCCCCTCAACGAATGACTGGTCGGTCAGCGTCAGGTTCCCGTCGGCGAACCGGTTGTACAGCACCGAGTTCGAGTACACCGTCGTCGGCGCGTTCCCGTACTCGTTGTAGTCCGGTCGGTACACCAGCGCCCCCGTCGAGTAAGTGCGTGTCGTTCCGTTCCAGTAGTCGCTCACCTCGGTGGCTCCCCCGGCCGCGGTGGCGTTGGCGACGCTAATCTCGATACTCGCGTTGCTCGTCCCGACCGTTCGAAGGGAGCCACTCGGCGGCCCGGGATTCAGAAATATCGCCCGGCTCGGGTATTCGGTGCCTAACTGCACCGACACGGAGCTCTCGCCGCCGGACGACGCGACGGAGATAACGCCGCTCCGCAGTTCTTTCATGTCGTTTTGCACCGTTTGACTGTGCTTGAACTCCACTCCGCGGTTCTGGTCCGGGATGACGAATGCCTGATAGGTCGAGAGGAGAATAATGAGTGCGCCAAAGAGGATGATTGCACCAATCTGGATAGATTGGCCTCTCTCCTCGCCCAGCAAGTCCATTACGCAGTTCCTACCCTCCGGATGGTTAAAAGTCTCCGGGCAGACACGGTGGCAGTACGGTTATGTGGTCTCGTCCTCTTCCTCGACCACTTCGGGGTCGCTCATCGCCGTCTGCAAACTATCGAGGCCGTTGACCCACTCGGCGACGAAGCCGAAGTCGAGTTCCTCGCTCATGCCGACATTGAGTTCCGCGCCATTGATGATGAGCGTGCCGGCCTGCACGCAGTATCCCAGGGCGGCGTCCATGTCCTCCTCGGCCTCGGCGTCGGCCGCGGCCTGAACGTACTCCTCGATGGTGCCTTCCTCGGCCGGGCCGCCCGCGATGTACTCCTCGGCCGAATAGAAGACACACATCAGGGAGGTCTGGACGCCGTCGACGAGCATCGCTTTCTCTTCGTTCCCGAAGTCCAGTTCGGCGAGTACGATTCCCTCGATGTCCTCGATTTCGCTGATGGCCTGCTCTTCGTCGAGTTCACCGTCGTCGTAGTCGGTGATGATTTTGGCGACGGCGATGGCGGTGTCGTCTTGCAGGTTCAGGAGGAGACGCGCTGAATCCTCTTCCTCGGCGTCGATGTCTTCCTCTCTGATACGGTCGAGCCAGTTTTGCCAGCGTTCCTCGGTGTAGTATTCCCCGGGCGGGTTGCTCATATGCTCCGGTACGCGCCTCGGGGGTTATGACTTTCGACCACCTTTTTCTGCGTCGGGTTCGCGTTCAGCGCGAACCACTCCTTGAAAAACGTGGGCGAAAAAAGCCGCTCGCTCACGGTGTTCGCTCGCGGCTGCCATCGTAGTCATTTACCGCACAGCACCGCCACCACACAGCAGGTCTGCCCTTCCCCGAGTTGCCTGGCCTCACTGTCGTTGTGCACGCGCGCCCGGCCACCTCGCGGCTCAGACGCTGTGATTTCTGACTACCCCTGCCAGCGCGCGGCCAGCCAGTTCCCGATGTCTCGAATGACAGTCTCGTCGACGTGGTTGAGCGTCGCATACTCCGACGGACTCGACCGGCCCTCGCCCGGCATGAAGAGATGATTGAGCGAGTCGTACGTCCGAACCGTGGCGTCTGACTTAGCCGAGAGCCCGTCGCGCCACGCCGCCGTGTCAACCTCGGTCACTTGGTAGTCACGGCCGCCGAACAGCACCAGCACCGGCACGTCCAGTTGTCGTGCAGTATCGATGGGGTCGTACTGCTGCAGACTCCGCCAGTAGGCGCGGCTGCCGCCCAGGAGCGTCTCGCCGTCGGGGACATTGAGAGCCGTGACCCGGTCGGCAGCTGCACTCACCGCGTCGATTCGCTTCTGTTCTGCGTCGGTGACCTCGCCGTCGAGTTCGGCCAGATAGCGGGTCTGTGCGACGATGGCCTCCTGTAGCGGGCGCCCCAGCGGCGCGAGCAATACGACCCCAGCGACGCCGTCGAGGCGGGTCGCGACGCGCGGTGCCAGCGCCCCGCCGAGACTGTGCCCGACGATAGCCGTCCGGTTCGGGTCGGCGCCGTCTGCGGCCCGGAGCGTACGGACCGCTGACACTGCGTCCGCGGTGTACTCGTCGTCGATTGTCAGCGACGCGGGGTCGACTTGGCAGGCTGCGGTCCGTTTGTCGTACCGCAGCGACACCGCGCCGCCGACGCTCGCAGTGCCCCAGGCGATGTCGCGATACGGCCGGTTCGGCCCGAGCGTACCGTCCATATCTGTCGGTCCCGACCCGCCGAGCAGGACGAGACTCGGAACGTCGCTACCGTCGGTGCCTGCCGCTTCCGCCGGGACCGTCACCGACCCCGGCAACGGGCAGGCGTCGCTATCGACACTGACAGCCGTTGTTGCGATAGCGTCGGTGTCGACGTAGCCGGGCGGCGACCACCCTGCGGGCTGGTCGGCCGGGACGAACTGCAACCCCACGGCCTCGCCGTTTTCATTGAAGACGACCCGCACCCCCTGTCGCCCCTGGCTGAACCGTGCCGTCACGACGACCGCGTCGAAGCCGCTGACAGTCGCCGTCTCGGTCCCCTCAATGCTGACCAGCGCGCCGAGCTGGCGTGCAGCGCCAGCCCACGCCGACTCCAACACCGCGGCCGTGACACCAACGTCCGGTGCGAACAGCTCGGCTGCAGCGTCGTACTCACCGGCTGCAAGGCGGCTGACGAGCGTCCCGGCACGCGCGTCGATATCGACCGACGGCGACGGCTCGGGCGCCACGGCCGGCGTCTCTGATGGTGTCGCCGACGGCGACGATGTCGGCGTCTCCATCTTTCCGCCGAGTTGGGCACAGCCGGCCACCCCGCCGACGGCGGCGACTCCGAGCGCCCGGAGGACTCTGCGGCGGGAGGGCCCTCGCCCGTCTCCGGACTGCCGCCTGGTCATCGGACACCCCCCGAGCACTCAGTGCGAACGGTCGGTCTGTCGGCTGTCGATGGAGGGGCCGCTCCGGGGACGGTCTGAGACATACACCGTGTTTTTACGACTCGTTCCGATAAAAATGCGCCCGTGGCCGTCACCAGGCCGGAGAGGTGATGTCAGGCGTCCTTGACGTCGGCGTACAGCCGCGCCAGCCCACACTCGGGACAGACGTACGCCAGCCCGTCGTAGCGCTGTTTGGCACCGAGTTTCCCCAGCAGCCTCCCTGCTTTCGTCGGAGAGAAAGGCCAGATTGTAGCCGCCATTGCTCCGCAGGGTCATCTCCTCCATCGTCACGCCACAGTCGGGACACTGCGGGTCGGCGTCAGGCATCGTCGCCCTCCAGCGTCGCCTCGGTGTCGATGCCGTAGACGCGGGCTGGTGTCTCGACGTGTGCCCGCTCCATCGCGGCCTCGTGGCCCTCATCGACGAGCCACTCGACGCGCTTTGGGACTGTCTGTGGCCCAAGCACCGCCCCGGGCCGGTCCGGGTCGTCGATGAAGTCCGTCTCCATCAGGAAGGGCACCTCGCGCTCAACGGCGGTTTCGAGTTCGTCTTTGTGCGATATGACACTCGGCATCGGGCCGTGGACGCCGCCTTCCGAGAAGTGCTTGACGACGCACTCGCGGGGCAGGCCTACATCCTCGGCCCACTCCGCTATCTCGGTGAAGTCCTCGCCGCCCTCTGTGTGCAATTGAACCGCACACCCAACCGCGGCGCCGAGTTCGAAGGCGTACCGCATCACGTCGTTTGAGACATCCCAGACCGCCTCGCTCACGTCGTAGTGGGGCCGGCCGCTCTTGATGGCGAGTGCCGGACCGTCGCTGACGAACTCGGCGGCCACGTCCAGCCCGGTCTGCATCAGGTCACGGGCTTCCCCGGGGTCGTACCCCCGGTCGACCAGCTGTGAGACGAGCGCCGGATGCACGCCGAGGACGGGCCACGCCCGGCCCGGAAGCACGTCGCTGGCGCGCTCGGTTACGTCGACGGTAATTTCGAACGCCTCGCGAAAGCCCGCTTCGTCGTCGACCTCACCGACGAGGTGCCACGACGGTTTGTTCAACACGAGGAGGTGCGTCCCGCCGCGGTTCGCGAAGTCCTCGGCGGCGTCGACACCCCTGCCGTTGACGGGGTCGAGGTGGAGGTGATTGTCCAGAATCGGCCGGAACATAGCATTCAATCCGGGCGGGCCGCGCAAAAACGGTTCGTCTCGACTGCCGGCCGTGCGGTGGAGCCTCCCCCGTTCGTACCACTATAGTTATGTATTCGCCCCGCGTTGTGACAGCAGATATGAATGCGTTCGATCCCCGACGGCTGTCGGTCGTGCTGGTGGTGCTGCTGGTCGCACTCGCGGGCTGCAGTGGTGATGGCGGGACGGCAACACCCGCGGCCGAGAGCGACGAGGACCCGAGTACAAGTGACACGACAGACCGGACACCGACACCCGACACGGATGGCGACAGCGGCGTCGTCAATGACGGCAGTTCCACCGTCGGTGAGGCCGGGACCGCGTTCAATCAGGGGGTCCACGCCGACGCGGTTTCGGCTGCCGGGAGTTACACCGCCGTCTTCAACGTCACTTCGGCCGTGGCCGCAGGTGGACAGACGACCACGACGACCCTGGACATCACACAGCGCCACGATGTCGACACCGACGAGGCATACACCGTTTGGATCTCCAGCGGGGAGCAGACCTTCGAGTATTACAGCCCCCCGGACGAGGACGTGGCATACGCACACATCGGCGGGCAGACACAGGAAGTGTCCGTCGACCGGTCGCTGTACTCCGACCTCTTGACGCTCGAAGACAGCCAGGCGGGCCCGAGCGTGACCACCTCGTTGCAGGGCGCCAGCCAGTCCAGCGGCTCGACGACACTGGGTCCGGCGACGAAGTACGTCATCGACTCGACCCAGGACCTCGCCGACTCCGGCTACAGCCAGTACGACTCCATCGAGAGCGTGGAGTACACACTCTGGGTCGACGATGACACCGGCATCCTTGGGAAATACGAGACCGACACTGATGTCACGCAAAACGGGGAGCCGTTCACGGTCTCCACGGGGTTCGAAGTGACCGACCTCGGGTCGACGACCATCCAGCCGCCGTCCTGGGCGCCATGATCACTCGCCCATCGTGACGGCGTGCTGTGCGGCGTTGCGCAGGGCGTCCGACCGGCCGTACTCGCCGGGTGCGATGGCCACAGTTCGCAGCCCCTCCTCCGCTGCGCGCTCGATGGCCGGTTTGAAATCGGCGTCCCGCGAGGCGATAACGAGTACGTCCATCGCACCGCCGACGGCGGCGGCCGTCGCGTCGACCGCGAGGCGCACGTCCACGTCGCCGCTGGTCGTCACCACGTCGAATCCGCGCGCTTCTGCGGCTTGAATCAGTTCCGGTGTCGCGTGCTCGTCGAGATAGAGCCGCGTAATCGCCGGCGTCCCCTCCTCAGTTGCAAGCGCACGCAGGTCGTCCAGGTCGATGTCGAACTCGCTCCGGAGGACGTTCGGCCCGTCGACGAACAGCCCCACCCGCCCGGTCTCGTCCCCAAAAAGCCCGTCGAGTAGTCCCATACCGTCCGTTCGCCACGCCGGGGTTTAGCGTTGGCGCCCGCGTCCTCACCGGCGGAGCCGCTCGACGTAGTGGTTCTGCCGGCGATGGTGGTCACGCTCTATCAGTTCTGCCACGCGGTCGTCTATCGGCGGGTGTGTCGACAGCAGTCGCCTCAGTCCGTCCGTCTCCTCCTGCTCGTCACTGTGGATGTACAGCAGCGACTGCAGTCCCGACTCCGGGCGGGCCGCGCGGTCTATCTTCGATAACGCCCGGGCGAGCGCGACGGGCTTGCCTGTGACCTCGGCCGCACGGCCGTCGGCAGCGAACTCCCGCCGTCGGGAGTACGCCAGAAAGAGCAGCGTCCCCAGACTCAACACCGCCGAGACGACCGCCTGCACACTCTGCTTGAAGAGGCCAGCGAGGCCGGGCCGCTTGTCCGCGGGCCGGCCGAGTATCCATGCCAGTGCCCGATCGATACCGTGCAGCAGAAACAACAGGGGTAGCAACAGCAGCGTCACGAACCCGGCCAGCGAGCGCAACAGGCTTACGGCGAGCGTCTGGACGAAGGTGTCGTAACCCTCCATGTGTGCGAGCTCGTGGGCGAGTATCCCCTCGAGTTCGTCGATGGTTAAAAGCGAGAGCAGTGACTTGTCGAGGACGACCACCCCCTTTTGTGGACCGCCCAGCGAGAGGGCGTTTGGCACGCCGAGGTCCGCGACCAGCACCGGGGGCCGGGCCACGTCCATCGACATGCTCAACCGGTCGAGACGGCGGTACAGCCCCGGAGAGTGCTGGCGCGGCAGTTCGACTGCCCGGAGCGTCGAGAGTAACTGGCGGGTCCCAAACCGGTAACTCAGATACGCAGCGCCGATAGTGACGACTCCGACCGCGAGCAGGCCAGTCAACAGGTCGGTCGGTTCCGCGAACACCCAGGTCAGGAAGAGATAGCCCGCGACGGCCGCGGCGGCGTGGACGACAAAGACCACCACGCCGACCATCATCATGAGCACCCGCATCAAGAGACGGCCCATACCACGAGTAGGGCCACCGGCGGCAAACCGCTACCGGTCAGCGGTCCTCCGTGTCGTCCGAGTTGACCCCGTTCGGGCCGCGGAGCTCCCCCTCCGCGTTCGCGATGACCCGCGCGGCGACGTAGCTCACGACGACGACGCCACCGACGAGCGCGAGATGCATTCCCAGGAGTGGCTCCCCGCCCGACCCCGGGGTGAGCAACTGAAACCCTACCAGCAGGACGCCCAGAATGACGACGGGCACCGCGTTGACGAACAGGTCCGAGAGCATCTGCCGGTCGAAGACGGACTCCGGCCCTTCATTTTCGGACTTTCGGCCCCGCTCGTCGCCCTCTCGTGGCATTGTTCGCCGTACGTGCCCGACGTATGAAACCGTTGGCTTCGCGCCACGAACGGGTTCCATATCGCAGTATGGGATTTATTTACCCTGGGGAGGCAGGGCACCCACAGACTTAGTGCGCCGGGAAGCGATGGCAGAACCATGACACTCCGGACACCACCACTGCGTGACATCCACGGCACGGACGACGCGTTGTTTACCGATTTTGGGGCTGGGAGATGCCCGCTGAGTTCGAGTCTATCCGGACCGAACACACGTCGGTCCGGGAGTCGGTCGACAAATTCGACATCTCACACATTGGCGAGACTGCCGTCCCCGGCCCCGACGAGGACGGTGTCATCCTCAACGACACCGTCGCCTACAATCTCCCCGCGAACGTGGACGCGGATTGCCTGTCCATCCCGAATGCGGGTCATGATAAAAAATGTTCGACCGCTGGGTCACCCATCGCGAGGAGTGGGGGCTGGACGCCGCCATTGAGAACCGGACGATCGAGTATGTAATGTTAGCCGCCCAGGGACCCGCTGCGCCCGCGTTGGTGGGTGCCGAAACCGACCTCGGCCTCGGGGAGATGTACCGCGAGGTGCCACGGCACGGGTACGAGGCGGCGACGCCCGACGGGGAGTCCGGGCGAGGTCACAAGCGGGACCACGAGTCCGACGCTGGGTGAGTCGATTGCGCTGGGGTACCTGCCCGCCGAGTACGCCGACCCAGAGCGACCCGTTCGGGTCTACATCCGTGGCGAACCGAAGAAGGCACGTACCACCACACCGCCGTTCCTTCCATGACCTTCGAGATTCCCGACGACCTGCGCTATCTGGACTCACATGAGTGGGCCCGGGAGGAGGGCGGCACTGTCCGGGTGGGCATCAGTGACTTCGCACAGGACGAACTCGGCGACGTGGCGTTCGTCGAACTCCCCGAGGAGAGCGGTGAACTCGCTCACAGGACGGATTTCGGCGTCGTCGAGTCGGTCAAAGCCGTCTCCGACATCTACGCCCCGCTCGCCGGGACTGTCATCGAGACCAACG
>CAZOQK010000009.1:0-7448 GCA_964581735.1 uncultured Halobacteriales archaeon
GATGTGGGACCGCGGCGTCGAGGCGATGTACCGGGTCCACCCACAGCCCTCCCCCGAAGAGTGGAACGAAGCCCTCCAAGAGATTCAGGATTTAGACGGCGTCTCCATCCCGGGCACGGGCTGGGACGAC
The DNA here is from genome assembly GCA_964581735.1 of uncultured Halobacteriales archaeon. Lineage (GTDB taxonomy): Archaea > Halobacteriota > Halobacteria > Halobacteriales > Haloarculaceae > Salinibaculum. The sequence continues at coordinate 131 of CAZOQK010000009.1, forward strand.
CCACGGCAGGCCGTGAATGCCACCTTGGAGGAAGCCCCTCAGCGCCAACTCGACAAGATTCAGTGGGCGGTAATGAAGGTGATGCCGCGTGCGAAGTACATGAACGACCCCTTCGGCGGCCACCACGCGCTGAACTTCGAGATTTACGGCCACTTCACCAGCCCCATCCGGCGGCTCTCGGACCTCATCAACCACTGGATTGTTTACTCGAACGATGTCCCCGAGGACCTGATTCAGCTGTGTGACCGTGCGAGCGACCGGCAGAAAGACGCCGAGCAGTGCGAACGCGAGTACAAGAACTTCCTGCAGGACGTGGGGCTTGACCCGAGTGCGGTCAACAACCGCGGGCTGGAAGTCGTCGACGAGGAGTAGGATTCCATCGCTCGACGGGCTCGATCAACTCGATAGTGTTCGGTTCCTCCTCATCTTCTTGGCTCTGGGGGTAGCTGCCGAAGGCGACGACGAAGTCGCCACCGAGGCCGGCCGCCTCGCTGCTGTGGAGTTGATATCGACCGGACTCCCCGCAAGCGAGGCGCTCGTGGCGAAGTTGACCTGCAAAGTGGTGTTACCGTTTGTTCCCACCTCGCTCTGGCCCACGTGTTCGAGGCCGTCGAACCCGGAGTAGCGGTCCCGGACCATCTTCGCGATGTCTTTGGCGGAGATGTCCTCGATGGGATTGAACGTCTCGCCCAGCACCTCGACTTTCGGCGTCATCAGCACTGTGAACACGCCCGCACGCTGGTCGCCCGGCTGGGGTAGCGTAATGCTCTTTTCGTGTTTTCTCAGCACGTTCGTCGGGACAACCGTTTTACTCCGGCCGCCCGCCGGGAAGCCCCGCTCGACTTCCATCTCCTCGTTTTCCGTGAATTGGTACTCCGTACCCTCCTGCGTCGAGTCCGGCATCACCGCCGGACTCGCCTCGGACATCGCCGGTTCGTTACCCAGGGTAAATCCACAACCCGCCGTGGCTGTGGCCAACCCGGCGTACAGACTCGTCGGATACGCCCGTCTCTCTGCCATCGTCCGATCAACGACCACCGGAGTATGACTGCCCTCTGGCTCCACTACCCTTCAGAATTGCTCTACACGTAGGAATTTTCATCCCTGGCTTACATGAATGAGTGGTGAGTATGTCGTGTCATGGCCTGGCATGTCACACTTGAGGACGGGAGCTACGACGACGCCCGGGCAGCGTTCACCTGGGACGTTCCCGACGGGTACAATATCGCCCGGGACTGTCTGCGAAAACACGAGGACACCGACCGGCCGGCGCTCTATCAGGCGTACCCGGACGGACGCCGCGAGAGCTACACGTTCGCGGACCTCGACGTACGGTCGAATCAGGTGGCGCACGCACTCGAGGCGCGCGGGGTCGGGCGCGGCGACCGGGTGGCCGTCGTCGCCCCACAGAAGCCAGCGAACCCGCTGACACATCTTGCCTGCTGGAAAGTCGGGGCGATTTCGTTGCCCCTGTCCGTGCTCTTTGGCCCCGACGCGCTGGGCTACCGACTCCAGGACAGCGGTGCCAGCGTCGTCGTCGCCGACGAGTCGGTCGTCGACACCGTCCACGCAGTCAGAGACGAGTGCCCGGCCATGGAACACGTCGTGGCCGTCGACGCCGAGGGCGGCGCAGGCATCGAGCGCTTCGAGGAGATACGGCGGGGCCAGCCCACCGACCACGCTATCGCCGACACCGACGAGACGACGCCGGCGAGTATCATGTACACCAGCGGGTCGACCGGCCCGCCCAAGGGCGTCCTGCACAGCCACGGCGTCTGGGTCGGCCACTGTCCGGCTTTCTACATGTACTTCGAACGGCGCGTCGACGGGGTGTACTGGACGCCCGCCGACTGGGCGTGGATCGGCGCGCTGTGCGACCTGGTCTTTCCGGCGTGGCACTACGGTCGCCCGGTGGTCAGCTGCCCGACGGGCGGGTTCGACGCCGGAACGGCCTTCGACCTTCTCGAGGAGTTCGGCGTGACCGATACATTCCTGCCGCCGACGGCGATTCGCATGCTGATGAGCGTCGACGGCCCGACCGACCGGTACGACCTCTCGCTTCGGGCTATCTGTTCGGGCGGGGAGCCGCTGACGCCCGAGATCCTGGAGTGGGCCGACGAGGAACTCTCAGGCGTGGCGGTCAACGAACTCTACGGCCAGACCGAGGCGAACCTGCTCGTGGCGAACTGCCGGTCGTGGTTCCCCGCACAGGCCGGGAGCATGGGGAAACCGGTCCCCGGCCACGAGGTGGCCATCGTCGACCAGGAGACAGGCGGGCGGTTGGGCACGGACGAGGTGGGGATGATTGCGGTCAGACACGGCACGGACCCGGCCATCTTCCAGGAGTACTGGAACCAACCCGAGAAGACCGCTAACGCGCGGGTTGACGCGGCGGACGGCGGGGCAGACTGGCATCTCACCGGGGATTTGGGCTACCGCGACGGCGAGGGGTACGTCTGGTTCAAGACCCGCGACGATGATGTCATCATCACGGCCGGGTATCGGGTCGGGCCGGGCGAGGTCGAGAGCGCGATTCTCGAACATCCCGAGGTGGCCCAGGTCGGCGTCGTCGGGGTGCCCGACGAGACCCGAGGCGAGATTATCAAAGCATTTGTTCAGCCAGTCAAAACCGTTAGTGGTGACGATGGGCTCCGGGAGGCGATTCGGGACCTCGTTCGGAAACGGCTGGCGCAGTACGAGTACCCCCGAGAGGTCGCGTTCGTCGAGGAGCTGCCGACGACCACAACGGGCAAAATCCAACGGCGGAAGCTACGCGAGAACGAATATTAAACGGCGAACCAAACTGTTGGGGGTCCGAGGTCGGCACTTTTAAACGCGTGTGGGTCGTTGTATCGTGTATTCACAGTCCTGCATGATACAGCGCGATTCATTAGCCCGACACACGTTGGACACGCTCCCGTTCAATATCGCCGTTCTCGACGATGAGGGGACGATTCTATTCACGAACCGGGCGTGGGACGAGTTTGCTGGCGTCGGCTCCAACGAGCGTGACGAACTGGTTGGGATGAACTACTTCAAGTCGATGAACACCGACGGTGACGAGTACGCCGCCCGGGCACTCGACGGCCTCGTGGAAGTCATCGACGGTGAGAAGGAGGTATTCACCCTCGAGTACCCCTGTCACTCGCCGAGCGAGGAGCGGTGGTTCCTGATGCGGGCAGCCCCGCTGCCCGACCACGACGAGGGGAGCGTCGTCGTCGCGCACATCGACATCACACAGCGGAAACTGGCGGAACTGCGCGCTCGCGAACAACGCCGGGAACTCGAACATCTCGTCTCCCGTATCGACGGCCTAGTCGAGGACGTGATGGAGGCGGTCCTGCAGGCCAACTCCCGCGAGGAGGTCGAGCAGACGGTCTGTGACCGACTGTTCAGCGTCGACCCGTACGTCTGTGCCTGGGTCGGCCAGGTCGACCTGCGGACTGACACCTTCGCCCCGACGACGGCCGCGTGTGAGGCCTATCCCGCCGACATCGAACTCCCGCTGGGGACCGACGACCCCGCGGTGCGGGCCGCCGAGACCGGCCAGGCCCAGATTATCCAGGACACCACAGAGACGGACCTCTCGGACATCCACCGGACGACGCTGCTGGAGGAACCCGGGGCGCTCGCCTGCTTCCCGCTGCTCTACGGCGACACCCGCTACGGCGTGCTCACTGTCGCCGCGACGGAGACTAACGCCTTCGACGAGCGGGAACTCGCCGTGTTGAACGTCCTCGGGCGTGCGGCGTCGACGGCCATCAACGCTGTCGAGGGGCGGCGCATCCTCACCACTGACAGCGTGGTCGAAGTCGAGGTAACCCTCGGAAACGAGGGGCTCTTTTTCGGCGACATCGCCCGGGAGTTCGACTGTACGCTCACCTACGAAGGGTCGCTGTACGAGGACCGCGGCGCCGTGACGATGCTGTTCGTCGTCGAAGGCGCCGACACCGAGGCCGTCGTGGCGGCGGCAAACGACCACGAGGGGGTCCAGACGGTGACGAACGTAAGCCAGAGCGAGGACGGCAGCGTCGTGGAGTTCGCCGTCGACGAACCGCCCGTCGTCTCCGAACTCGCCGAGCGCGGCGTCGAGACGACGAGCATCACCGCGACCGGTGGCGAGGTCCGCATCACGCTGGAGATGCCGGCCAGCGAGGACGCCCGGGCGGTCATCGAGCAACTGACCGAGCAGTACCCCTCGACGAACCTCGTCGCGCGCCGCGAGCGCGAGCGGCGCGAACAGACCAAACAGGAACTGGTCGCGGACATCGAAGAACGGCTGACCTCGCGGCAGGAACTCGCCCTACAGAAAGCGTATCTTGGTGGCTTTTTCGACTGGCCACGGAACATCTCCGGGGAGGACCTGGCCGAGTCCATGGAGATTTCCCCCTCGACGTACCACCAGCATCTGCGCGCGGCGGAGCGGAAGGTTCTGGCCGAGCTGTTCGAGGAGTAGCGAGACGCCGAACGCAGTGAGGTGTCTCGTCAACGCGAACGGGGAACGAAGTGACCCGTGAGCAGGGGGATGCTGAGCAACGCGATGACCTCCCCGGCGGTCTCGGGGGACCTGAGCAGTTGTGTGTAGGTCTGGCCGCGAACGTCCGTGTCACTCCACCCGAATATCCGTTCGGCACCGTCGTTCCACACCTGAATCTCGTTGGTTTCGTCGACGACGAGAACGGTCACCGGGGCGGCTTCGAAGACGGCGGTAAACCGGGCGAGTAACCGTTCGATTGCGGTGACGAGAACCGCCACCTCGTTCTGCTCGTCGGTCTGTTCGTGCAACACGGTGATGAGTTCCGAGAGGAGCCGTCGGTAAGTGCAGACCTGTCGGTGGTCGCCTGTGACTGATACGTCTCCAGAAGCGCCTGCCGGGCCTCGGTGTGTCCTTCCTCCGAGAAGACGCGGAACAACACACCGAAGAGTTGCTCGACGTGGTCCAACATTTAGGCGTGCCTAAATACTATCCGAGTATAAGAACTTCTCTCCGGTCACGCTGGTCGGTGCCTCGGTCGGGTGCCACTGGAGAATCCGGTGGCGCGGGGCCTCCTGTGTGCGCTTGCGGCCGCGAGCAACAGCGATACAGCGGGCCGCCGACGGAGTCACCGAGCACGCAGCGACCGTCCGGAGACGACGGGCAACGCAGTCGTACCGTGTCTCGACCGGGGGTCCCGGCGGGTGAGAGCGGCCGGCGAGGCGGGCGGGCTCCGAGGACAGTCGACACCGTTTAGCCCGGCACGGCCCGACCGCCTCGCATGAGCGCACGCGAGGAGTTTGATTCCTGGGCCGCGGACGGGCGGGACAAGGGGATGGAAGAGCGCCACTGGCAGACCGCGAAACACGCCCTGGCCCGGATGCCCGTCGAGTCGGGTGACACCGTCCTCGATTTGGGCACTGGCTCCGGTTACGTCCTTCGGGCACTCCGCGAAACCGCCGACATCGGCCGCGGGTATGGCCTTGACGCCTCCCCCGAGATGCTCCAGAATGCACGTGGCTACACCGACGACCCGCTGGTCGGATTCCTTCGTGGGGATTTCGACGCCTTGCCCTTCGCAACCGACAGTATCGACCATATCTTCTCGATGGAAGCCTTCTACTACGCGGCTGACCCCCGGCACACGCTCGAAGAGATTCGGCGGGTGCTCCGGCCGGGTGGCACGTTCTACTGTGCGGTGAACTACTACGAGGAGAGCGAGCACACCCACCACTGGCAGGATGGTATCAGCATCGATATGACCCTGTGGAGTCTGCCCGAGTACCGACGGGCATTTCGCGAGGCCGGGCTCGTCGTCGCCGAACAGGACGAGATTCCCGACCGTGAGGTCGAGATTCCCGACGAAGACGAGTTCCCGACAGAGGACTGGGAGAGTCGCGAGACGATGGTCGACCGATACCGGACCCACGGGACTCTGTTGACAGTGGGTGTCGCGCCGGCGTAGCACCGCGAAACATCGGTGGCATAATCTTTTATCGGAACGGACGAGTACCTTGGTGTGATGAGAGCTGGTCTTGAACCCACCATCACGCTCACCGACGAGGGGGAGTGGTGGGTCGCCCGGGATACCGAGACGGGCGTCACCTCACAGGGGCAAACGCGCCACGAAGCCATCGACAGTTTAGACGAGGCACTCGCTGGCTACCACGGAGAGGGTGACGTGCCGACCGACGACGAACTCCGGGCGGCAGGTATCGACCCCGAGAACAACGAGTCGGGGTCGCTCGACGACAGCGAGATGTTCGAATGACTGACGGGCCAGCGTAGAGGTCCCGCGGCCCGTTCTCCGGGATGGAGGTTGTGAAGGTGATGGTCAACAGTGGCATCCACGAATGGGTGCGCACGAACGGCGACCACGCAATCCCGCGCTGGGAACCGCCGGACGACCACGATGCAGATGCACGAACGGTCCCCGTTCCGTTGCACGACGAACTGAGTCCCGGTACACTCCGCGATATTGCATCGCAAGCGGGGGCGAAGGATTTCGACGAGTTCTGCGGCGGGATAGAGCGGAATCGGTAATCTAGACCGTTGTAGTGGCCGCGAGCGCGTTTCATCGCGCGAGTCGGGGAAGGGCAGGTCTGCCGTGCGGTGCGGTCGCTGTGCTGTGGCGGCTGCGGTGCTGTGCGGGAGAAGACTACGATAGCACACCGCGAGCGCGCTACCGCACGCTCGCGTTTTTTCACTATGTTTTTTCGGCAAGCGGTGCGCCACGCGGCGAAGCCGCGTGTGCGACACCCGCAGCCGAAAAAAGTAGTCGCCTATTTACCGCGACCTTGGCCGCTGCTGACGCTCGGGCGGGTGTGCTCAGTTCCTTTGCCCTTCGAACCGAGTCCGCGGTTTTGCTTGCCGGCACTGGTCAGGCCACGCAGCGAACGGTTCGTGTGCGTGTCGTCACAGATCCAGTTGAGATCGTCGTCGTTCTGGATGGCGGGGTGTTCGGGATCTACGAGGATGGCTTCGTGCCACTTCTGGCGGCCGTCTTCCCCGACCCAGTAGCTGTTGAGCACACGGAGGTTCGGGTAGGTGCGCGCACACCGCTCTTCGGCGACGCGCTGGATGTCCTTGCGGCGCGTGATGCGCGTGACGCCTTGGCGTTTGGAGCGGCGGCCGGCTTTGTGCCGCTTTTTCCGGGCGCTGCCTTTGCGGACGCTGACGCGAACGACTACGAGCCCCTGCTTTGCTTTGTAGCCCAGCGAGCGGGCGCGGTCGAGACGCGTCGGGCGGTCGATACGCTCGACGGCGCCCTGTTCGCGCCAGTCCTGTTGTCGTTGCCACTGCAGTTCCGCGAGCTTGCCGTCGTCCGGGTCCTTCCAGGCGTCC
>CAZOQK010000009.1:7458-25338 GCA_964581735.1 uncultured Halobacteriales archaeon
GGCCTCCCGGATGTGTGAGTAGAAGCTTTCTGCCATGTGTATCACCACGGGCGTTGTGTGGTTCAACTCCGGGGCGACGGAGCGAAGACGGCTACGCCGACTCTCCGTCGCCGACCGAGGTCCGTGGGACCTCGCCGGAATCACATCCCGACCTGCACAGGCAGGTGCCCGCTGGCGCCCGTCGTCCAACGAGTTATCGGCTCTAACTTGGTGGCGGTCTAAAGTGTGTCGGACTGTCGCTGCTGGCGACTACCGCATCGATCCGTCCCGCCGGCGACCGGCCCGATCGATGGCGCGTCCAGTGGTACTGCCAACGGGCAGCCGTCTTACCGGAAGCGGTCGTCGGCTCGCGCAGAACGGATCGTCGACTCAGAGGCTTCGAGCCACCCCGTCGCAACGTTGCTCGGGGCGTCGAACTCGGGCACGAACGGCTTGAGATCTAGCAACGGCGTTCCGTCGACGACATCGATACCGCTGACGAGGACTTCCGGCGGGTCGACGGCCTCGATCGTGACGACCGAGAGTCCGATCGGGTTGGGACGCCGGGGGGCGCGGGTTGCGAACAGCCCCCGTTGGTCCTCGTCGAGAAACGGTTCGACCGTCAGTTCGACACCCTCTCGCACCGCGTGAAAGTGATACAACACAATACAGTGGGTAAACCCCTCTAAGTCCTGCAGGCCCGCTGCGTACGGCTCGTGAAACTCGATTATCCCTTCCGTGGCCGTCGCCCCGGCTGGCTGAATCGGCATCCCTTCCGGTGAGTCAAACGGCGTTGAGATCGTTCCGATCGGTTCGTACTCGACAGTGTCCTCGGGCACGAGCATGACTCGGTCGGCCGGCGAGAAACCACTGTCGGAGGCGGTTGTTACGGGTCACTCACGCGCGTCAGCGGTCACTCGGGCCGTGGCAGTTCAACGACGAATACACTGCCCCCGGGGTCATCGGTTCGTGACTGGGCGTTCGATGGCGTGTCCGTTCTGTCTTCAACCCGGACAGCACCGCCATAGCAGTCGATAGGTGTCTGGACGAGATAGAGTCCGAGTCCGGTTCCCTTGCTGTCGAGCCCTTTCTCGCCTTCCTCGAAGATCTGCTCTTTGTGCTCGTCGGGAGTCCCGGGGCCGTTGTCCGCGATGCGGACCCGAACGCGGTCATCGGTCGCCGTCGCCGAGACGGTCACTTCGGGGATGTCCGCATCGTTGTGGACGATTGCGTTTTGCAGCAGGTTCCGGAACACCGACGGGAGCATGTCGTCGGCAAGCACCTCGACTGCGGGGATCGGTTCGTCGACGGCAACGAGCGCGTGTTCGTGCGTGGACTGAATCTCGTCGATCTCTGCCTCGAGCGTCTTCCTGAGGCTTCCAGGGCTCCGAGCGGCCTCTGACTGGAGCAAAACGTCTGTGACATTCCGGGCTGTTTTCGTGATTTCGACAGCATCGCGAGCCGACTCGAGAATCCGGTCGAGGTACTCCTGGCCTGCGGAATCAGCGTCCCCCGACAGCGTCTCCGCGTGTGCGAGTATCAGTTGCAGGTCGTTGCGGATGTCGTTGCGGACGATCTGGTTGAGAATTTCGAGGTTGTCAGGCTGGGTCGACAGTCGGTCCTCGTATCGGACTCGGTCGGTGATGTCGATGCTACTCTCGCCGATCCACCGCAGATTTCCCTCGTCGTAGTGGACATGTTCGACCATCTCGGCGTCTCCGGTTTCGAGGATGGAGCTAAGCGGACAGGAAATGGCATTGTCGCCCTCGTCACACGGCCGATCGCGTTTGTGGGTGAGTTCAGACAGGTCGAGCCCTCGCTGACGACCGCATCGGAGTTGGCGTACGTGACGGTGTAGTCCTCGACATCGATGACGTAGAACGGGTAGGAGGCTCTCGATGGCTGCATCGAAGAACGCCCGGTCCGCTGCGGGAGCGTCCCCGCCCGGACCGGCGACCTGCTTGGCAGTCCCGACGAGGTGAGTTACCTCCCCAGCCTCAGTGACCGGCGTCAGCGTTGTCTGCTGTCGAATCCGGCCGACTGGTAGGTCAAGCACCATCTCGTACTCGATTTCGGCCCCCTGTTCGACACACCGCCGGTACTGGTCGGCGACGGTGGAACCCTCTTCAGTCCCGAAGACGGCTTTCGGGGTCCGTCCCCGCATGTCATCCTCGGAGAGTCCGGTCTGCTGTCGGTAGAACGGATTAGTTCGCCGGAGTCTGAACGTGTACTCCCCGTCCGCCTGCGCGACAGAGACGAGGAAGACGGCGGAGTCGACTGTACGGAAGAGAGCCTCGGAAGTGACAGCCAGTCCAGTGTCAGGCAGACCGCGCTGCTCAACGTCGGGTGTGGAGTTGTCAGTCATCGTTCTGGCGCTCGTCTGCCTCTGCGGGATGGACGCAGTAATAATGTATAATCTATGCACACCTAACTGTTGTTCTCATCCCCTAATCCGCCCAGTTTGGTTACTAAACGCCATGCGTATTATCCCGGGAGTTGGATATTGGTTTCCAACCACAATACTTTACACGGCAGAGCGCAACAGTACCGTATGGCCTCGAGTGTGCAGTCGGCGGCGCAGGATGCAGCTACAAGTGGACTCACGCGACTGGAAACGCTGACTATCGGCCTCCTCGCGTTCACTGCCGCGACGCATCTGTACGCCGGGGTGGTCGAGAGTGCACCGCCAGTGTTGCTCGCCGGAATCGGGTTTGTCGGCGGTATCGTCCTCTACCTTCGTGGCGTTCGGCAACGAACGTTAACCCTGGCAGCCATCCCCTACACTGCTATCCAGATTCCGCTGTGGTACGTTGCCAAAGCTGGGGAGTACACACTGGTCGGGTACGCCGATAAGGTCGCACAGGTCGTCTTGATCGTGGCACTGGTAGCACTACTGCGCCAACGGTGAGACAGCGATCGCCAGCAAACGAGGACGGCCAAAAGCCGACCCGTCTCCGACAGTCGGGGGCGGTAAGTCACAGTGTCACAGCCGACGACGGGCGGGACGACTCGATAGGTTCACTGTGTTCGTCTATCCCACCAGCGACCAGCCGCGTCGAGGAGATTCGCTCGCCAAGGACAACCCAAACGACATCGGGATGACGCGCAGGGCATTCGATAAGGCGAAGTTCCCCAACCACAACGTCGTCAACGACGGCATCAAGACGATGCAGTGCCTTCCATAGAGAAGGCGAGGACGAGGACGCGACCCGCCCCGGCATCGTCCTGCTGGACATGGAGATGCCACGACATGGACGGCAAGGAGGTCCTTGAGGAAATCGAAACCGACGACGACCTCGCGACACTGTCGGTGGTCGTCCTGAGGAGCTTGGAAGCCGAGCGTGACATCATCGAGTCGTACAGACACAACGCGAACGCGTACCTGACCAAGCCAGTCGGCTACGAGGAGTGTCGGGATATCGGCCGGCAGATCAGGTCGTTCCGGTTCGAGGTCATAAAACTGCCACGGGAATAATGGCCAACGTCAACCCGCCGCTGACGGTGTTGCTCTTCGGAGACAACCCCAACGACGCGCTGTTGGTACGCAGGCATCTGGAGGGGACCGACACGGCGTTTCTGCCCGGTGACAGCGAACTGTACCACGAGGAGTCACTCAGCGAGTGCGTCGGCCGACTCGACCACGACGCTGTCGACCTGCTCTTGCTCGATTTGGGGCTCTCCGAGACGGAGGGCGCTGCGACGTTCGACGCGGTCAGAGAGCACATCGAACGCGTGCCGGTGGTCGTGTTGACGAACGTAGGCGACGAACAGACGCTGGTGGACCTGCTCAAGTAGGCCGCATAGGACTGTCTCAGCAAGGGGCACTCGACGAGGAGACATTGATCACACACATCCGGTGCACTCAAACGGCACGACCGGAAGCAGCGCCTCCAGACGACCAGCCAGCAACTCGAAGTGCTCAACCGCATTCAAACACGACATCCAGAACGACCTGGGGGTCATCCGGATATGTGGCGAGCGACTCGGAGAGGATGTAGCCGACGAACACAGCAACGACATGCGGAACCTGGTCGAAACCAGCGAGCACATCCGCGAACTCACCCGGAACAGCAAGGAGTACATGCGGGCGGTCACCGGCGAGAGCGACCCCGACACCGAGCCGGTCCGTATCGGCCGGCTCCTGTGTGACGAGCTCCAGAAGGCACGGTCGACGTATTCCGGAGCCTCCTTGGACGTGGCAGCCGGCCTGCCGGCGGCGACCGAAGCAGAGAGCCAGGCCTGAATTTTCAGTTGGGACCACTGCCGGCCTGGCCATCCGCCACCCGATTTTGTATCGCAGTGTGTGGTTTACAGCGCGGAACGCGGAACGGTCCGTCGGCCCGAGTAAATAGTCAAAAAAGCTTTCTACGGCGTGAAATCGGCAAGGGTCTCGAACTCGTCGGCGGCGAGGGCGGCGGCTAGGCCGTCGGTGTCGACATCGTCGACGTGGTGGGGGTACTTCCGGCCGAAGTAGCCGACGATGTTCTCGACATCCCGTTCGAGCAGTTCGTCACTGTTGGCGTGGTCGGTGGGGACCGCCTGTGGCCAGTCGAAGACGACGACGCCCTCGCTGTTGACGAAGACGTTGTACTCGCTCATGTCCGCGTGGACGAAGCCGGCGTCGTAGGCGCTCGCCATCTCCTCTAAGACGAGTTCGAGGACGGGCACGACCTGGGCGTCGTCAAGTTTCGCCCGCCCGAGTTCGACGCCGTCGATGCGCTCCATCACGACGGCGTGGCGGTTGTGGTCGACCGGCTGTGGGACCGACACGTCGGGATACAGCGCCTCCAAGGCCTCGTGTTCGCGTTCGGCGGCCTTCCGGGCGGTGTACATCCAGGAGACGTGTTCCTTGTCGGCGGTGTACTCCCGCTCGCGGTTGACCTCCCGGAAGTCGGTATAGCCCTCCCGGTGGTATTTCAGCGCCAGCGGCTTGTAGGACTGCACCTCGTAAACATCGCTTTCCTTGCCGACGCCGAGTGGCGCGCCGACCCCCGAGATGGTCTCGCGCTCGGCGAAGGTGTGCAAGGCGAGCGCGTCGTACCCCTCAAACGTGAGCCGGTAGCCCTCGTACTGAATTGTCTTGCGTTCGAGTAGCCCCCGGCGCTCACAGCGATCCAGCCGGTAATCGACCTCCTCGGGCGGCATATCGGCGAAGTCGGGCAGTTTCTCCCCGTTGACCCACTTCGAAAACCGCATGCCCTGTTCGAGCCCCGAGAGCAGATAGAAATCCTCGGCTTCCAGCTCGGCCAGCTCCGGAGCCACGTTCTCGACCATCAACGGTCCGTACTCGGTCGATTCGGAAAAGGGTAGCGCGTCGGCCCGCCACACACCATAAATCGTATGTCGCGATAGAGAATCGTGAACTCGTCGGCGGCCCGGCAAGTATCAGTGTTTGTAGCGGGGGATGGAGTTTAACACGGAGAACCCGTTAGGTAGTCACAGTATATGAGAGAGGGATTCCGGCGGGTCCGGACGGACGGCGGGCAGACGGCAGCGACGGAGGGAGACCTGCCAGCGGGCGAGCGGGCGCTCCAGCAGCTCCACCAGGTCGCCTCGAGCAGCGACCACTCGCAGATGGAGAAAATCGCGGTGATGCTGGATATCGGGTGTGACCGGCTGGGCGTCGATCTGGGGGTTCTGACGGCCATCGACGAAGGGACACAGGAAATCGTTGAGGTGGTCGGGGACCACCCGGAACTCCGGCCCGGCGCGACAGCGCCCATCGAGGAGGCGTATTGCCGGAAGACAATCGACCGCGAGACGCCACTGGCCGTCGATGACGCCGCGGCGGAAGGGTGGGAGGAGGACCCGGCCTACGAGCGGTTCAGCCTGGGCTGTTATCTGGGCGCGGCCATCGCTGTCGATGGCGAACAGTACGGCACGGTCTGTTTTGCGGACATCGAACCGCGGGGCCGTGCGTTTACGCTCTCCGAAGAGACGTTCGTCGACGTGTTGACCGACTGGGTGAGTTACATCCTCGAACAGCAGGCCTACGACGAGGAGCGCCAGTCACACTACGACCGGCTGTCGGGCCTGCTCGATACGACACAGCAACTGATGCAGGCCCGCGACCGCGAGGAAGTCGCCGACCTCGCCGCGAAGGCTGCGGCGAACGTCCTCGGGTTCGACATCAACATGGTCCGGCTGTACGACGCCGACGCCGGCACCCTGGAGCCGGCGGGCAGAAGCGCGACGAGACCGGTCGACCTCGGCGACCGCCCGGCCTACGAGGTCGGCGAGGGGCTGCCCGGCGAGGTGTTCGCGACCGGGGAGTCCCGCGTTATCGATGACCTCCGGGAAGTCGAGACGACCGTCGACACCGACGCGGTCCGCTCGGCGATGTATTACCCCGTGGGCGTCCACGGCACCATTAGCGTCGGCGCAACCGAGTTGGCGGCCTTCGATGAGACCGACGAACAGGTGCTGGCGTTGCTCGCGACCGCGGCAGCGGCCGCATTCACCCGCGCGAAACGCGAGCGGGAAGTGCGCGAGGCCCGCGAGCACGTCGAGACCGTCTTGGAGCGGGTCAACGGCCTCATCGAGGACACCGTCGAGGTGCTCGTCGAGGCGACCACGAGGGACGAACTCGCCGACGGCGTCGTCAAGCAACTGGCCGCCGCCGACCCCTACACCTTCGCGTGGATGGGCCAGCCGGACGTGGCCACCGACACCATCTCGCCGTCGGCGTGGGCGGGCGTCGCCGACCTCCCTATCGAGGGCGCGACCTTCGAACTCGCCGGCGGCGTCATCGGGGACGCGTACACGACGGAGACGAGCCAGGTACAGCAGGACGTGACAAACGAGGCGGGGTGGGCAGAGCTCGTCGCGGACAGCACCACCAGGTCGATGATGGTCGTCCCGCTGGTTTACAAGGACACCAGCTATGGCGTGCTGGCAGTGATGAGCGACGAATCGGACGCTTTCGACGAGCGCGAGCAGGTCGTCCTGGGCGCGCTCGGGCGGGCCGTCGCCAACGCCATCAACGCCGTCGAGCGGGGGCGCATTCTTGACGCCAATGAAATCATCGAACTGGAGTTCGCCATCGACCACTCCGACCTGCTTTTCAGCCGGCTCTCGCGGGCCGCGAGCTGTTCGGTCCGGGCTGCCGGGACCGACTACCGCTCGGACGGCACCCTCCAGGTGTATCTCACCGCGGAGGGCGTCGACGGCGAGGAGCTGACCCGGCTGGCCAGCGAGGACGGGGCCGTCCGGGAGGCGAACCTCATCGCCGACCACGACGACGGGTGTCTGGTCGAACTCATCGTCGCGGACTCGCTGGTCGCGACCCTGACCGAGTACGGCGCGGTGCCGCGGAACGTCACCGCCAGCGAGGGTCAGGCCCGCTTTACCGTCGAACTGCCCTACGAGGCCGAGGCCCGCGAGCTGTACGACCTCGTCGAGGAGCAGTATCCGGGTACCGACCTCGTCGGCTACCACGAACACGAGCGGCCGGTCGGGACCCGCCAGGAGTTCCGGGCGTCGCTGTCGGACCGCTTTACTGACCGCCAGGAGACCGCCCTCCGGACCGCCTTTTTGGGTGGCTTTTTCGAGTGGCCCCGCCAGATCGACGGCAACGAACTCGCCGAGGCGATGGACATCTCGCGGCCGACCTACCACCAGCACCTCCGGGCGGCCCAGCAGAAGGTGCTCGAAGAGCTGTTCGATCCGGGGGCGGAAGGTGAAAAGCTATAATCACGGAGTTCGGAACTCAGGTAGATGGTCCATCGCTGGCAGTGTCGCCACTGCACGTTTACCGTCTGGTCGGCGAGCCAGGAGCCGCTGAGCGAGGCAATCGGCGACCACCTGCTTGACCACCACCGCGGAAACGTCACGAAGCGTGACTTCCGGGCGGGTTGGGAGTGTCCCTACTGCACCCAATCGGGGGAGAGTCACGACGAGCAGGCCGGTCTGGCTCGGTTCAAGGACCACCTCTTTGAACACGGGAAGCCATTGGTTGAGGCCGACACGCACGTCGCGGAGGAAGTCGGCGGTACCGGAAGCGTTCTGGTCCGCTCGTCGCTGAGTTCCACCGGGGCAAACAACGCCCGGATGCACTTTCTCACACCCGGCGATATCGTGCTGTTCGTGACGACCACCCCTGGCGAACGCATCCGCCTGCTCAAGGACGAACTCCAGAGCTGGCCCGCCTGGACCGTGATTCTCACCACGAAGGAGAACCCGCTGGAAGGGGTCGACAACGTCGAACTGGCGGACGCACCGCTTGAAGTCGTCCGGCTGGACAGGCGGCTCGGCCTCTCGGATCTCGGGGAGACAGTGTCGCGGGTCCTCGACGAGCAGGAACGGAAAAGCGGGAAGATATCCTTCGAATTCGACATTCTCTCGGAGATAATCGAGAAATTCGAGACACAGACCGTCTTCAAATTCCTGCACCTGATGACGCGACGCCTGGAGAGTAGCGACGCGCTCTCGCATTTCTACGTCGATCCGCGGGCGGAGTCGGCATCGACCGTCAACGTGCTCGAACAGCTGTTCGACCTCTCGCTGACGGCAAACGAACGCACCTTTACCACCGGCGGGACGTGACCGCCGGCGTCACTCGGCCGCGTCATCGGTGTCCACATCGCGTTTGCGGGCGGTGTAGTCGGCCGGGTCCCGGACGTAAGTGTAATCGACGGAGTTTGTGACCAGTTCCTTCGAGAGGGCGCTCCCGAGTTCTTCGAGGATGGCCTTCGCGTGGTCGAGGACCTGCGTGGAGTGGGACTCGTCTTGGGCGATGATATGAAGACGGCGTTCGAGTTCCTCGCTGCCGAGCTCGGCGAGGCTCGCCGCTGCCAACCCGGCGGTCACCTCGTCCTCGTCGTCGAGGGCGTCGATGAGACAGTCGTAGGCGTCACCGACGTGTGCGCCGTCGGCGTCGGTGACGTACCCGAGCAGCCAGGCGGCGTTCCGCCGGACCCGCCACCGCGTGCTCTCGTCCATCACATCGAGCAACGGCGGGACCACCGCGGCGGAGCTGTGGTCGCGTAACTGCCGGGCGACTTCCGACCGGACCGCCTGGCTGCGGGCCTCGGGGGCGTCGGCGAACAGCCGGATGAGCGAGAGAATCGCCACTCGCTGGATGGCCTCCGAGTCGTCTTCGAGTGCCTCGACTAAGACGACCAGCGGGTCGAGACTCCCGAACTGGCCGAGCGCTTCGACCGCGATGCGCCGGAGTTCCTCGTCGTCGGCGCGGGCGACGCCGATCAGCGCCGACAGCGCCGGTTCGGTCCCGATACTGCCCAACGCGTCGGCGGCCGCCCGGCGAACCATGGCGTGGCGGTCGTCGAGGCGCTCGCGCAGCGCCGGCACACACCGCGAATCGCCGGTCATCCCACAGGAGCGGGCGGCCCGCTCGCGTACTCGCGGAGCGGGGTCCGAGAGCGCCCGAACGAGCGGTTTGGCAACGTCGCCGTCGCCGAAATGGCCGAGTGCCGTTGCCGCGACCAGCCGGAACTCGCTGTGGTCGGCATCGAGCCACTCGACTAGCGTCCGCGAGGTGGCGCGGTCGGAGGCCTCCCGGACATCGTCCTCGGTCTGTTCGTCGATAAGCCGTTTCAGGCTGTCCTCGCCGTGGCGATATAGCGCGTCAATGGCGCGGGCACGGACGGTGTCGTCGTCGTCCTCCTGGACGGCCTTGATGAGTCCCTGGACCACCTCCTCCTCGTCCGCGTCGGTACGGGCACCGGAGAGGTCACCGAGGATTTCGGCGGCCCGCGCCCGCACGGTCGGGCGCTTCCCGCGGCGCAGGTACGCGACCAGCGCGGACACCTCCCTGTCACGGGCGAGTTCGTACAGAAACGCCGTATCCCTGACCGGGTCGTCGTCTATCATAGCTCGGTGGGCCGGCCCGGCCGCCGCCGGGCACGCAGTTATACAGTCCATTCTCGCTACGTGTAGTTAAACGTACCTTTCGACCCGGCAGCGGTGGGAACCTTTGTATCGCCCGTCTATGGCTCGCCGGTGAACGGTCCCCTCTGGATGGAGGAACACACCCCGGCGCTGGCCGACCTACCACCAGCACCTCCGAGGGCCCAGCAGAAAGTGTTCGCTGTTGGACCCCGAGATGTGAGCGGGGGTTCCCAGCCGCTCACGGCGGGGAGACATCGACCGGGCTGAAGACGGTGGTCGTCCGGCGTCTCGCGAAAATCTCGTAGGATTCGCTCAGAGTGGGCGGGGATACGGCCGTCGGCGGGTCATCACGGGAGAGGCCGCCGGGCACAGACCGTGGGCCGTCTTCGGTCCTGTACATGTAAACCGGAACCCCTGGCTCGATCGGTTCAGTCAGGTCAACGTAGAATCGCCTATTATCGCTTCCCACCTCGCGGACCGCAACAGACGACCCTGCTTCGAGTCGGTCGTTGGACTCAATAACGAACCGGACGAACTTCCGGTCTGCGGAGAGGGAGGCAGAAACGCTGGGAATCTGGTTTCTGGCGGTCGCGACCCAAGACGGTTCGTCGACCGAGATGTCTGTCCCGAGCCCATCGATGGCAAAGTTACTCTCAAGGGCGATTTCCTCCTTTTCCGGCCCCGGGTTGTCGATTCGGTACTGGGCATTGAGCGAGCGGACCATGCCGTTTTCATCTATCGTCATCGAAGCCGACGAGATGGACAGTAGTGTTCCCCCTTCGTTGTACCCCGGAACTGGTGTCTCGCTTGTTGTCGAGTCGGTCGTGACCTCCCAGACCACCGGACGGTTTTCGTCGATTATTTCGGGGGCACTCCAGTCACCGACCGCGAGGAACGGCTCGATTTCTTCGCCCCACGCTATCCAGTGTAAGTCGTATCCGTCCTGTTCGTGACCGTAGGTGTACCTATCGCCGAGGTTCTCCCGCCAGAACGCCCCGTTGTCGCCCCGATAGATGTCCACGTCGCCGCCGCCGATACGGACCCAACTGCCGAGTGCTTCACCGAACTCCGCCCGATACTCTTTGTCCCGCAGAAACCGTGAGTTCGTCTTATCGAGTTTCGTCCACTCTGTCCGGAAACTTGTCCCTCTGAGTGCGCGTGTATGCGTTGCGTACAGGAACTCGTCGACGCCGTCTTCCGAAAGCCCCGTCGGATAGGGAACGTCCGCGGGCGGAACAGGCGTCGTCTCGGTCTCCTGTTCCGGACTGGTGGCCTCTGTTGCGGTCGGCACGCTCCTCGATTCGTCCTCGGTTGGCGGCGTTTGGGTCGTCGACGTACCACCCTCGTCGCCCTGCGACAGTCGAAGACACCCGGCCATCCCGAAGATGATACTTCCACTTGCCTGGATGAGTCGTCGTCGCCTGACTGGTTTCACGACGCAGAGATGGTGAGTAGCTGATAAATTATTTTGGATATCACCAAGCGTCAGTGGTGGGGCGGTAGCGTATCCGGGAGTCTGCAAATGCTTGCGGGGCGTATGAAGAGGAACATTTGTACCCAGGGATCTTCTATCCAGTCCCAATGAACGGCCCGCTCTGGACGGAGGAACACGCGCCGGCGCTGTCGGACCTGCCCCAGCCCGAAGTCAGGGATCGCTTCGAACGCGCAGTCCAGGAACCGATGAACCTCGTCGTCCACGGTCCGAAAGGCAGCGGCAAGACTGCCGCTGTGCGCGCGCTCACCCGTGAGACCCACGAGAAACCCGACGCCGACCGCGTCGAAATCAACGTCGCCGACTTCTTCGGGATGACAAAGAAGGAACTCGGCGATGACCCCCGATTTGCGCGGTTTATCGACGCCAAGCGCCGCCGCAACTCCTCGAAGGCCGACCTGATCAATCACGTGCTCAAGGAATCGGCCAGCTACGCGCCGGTGTCGGGTGAGTACAAGACGGTCGTGCTCGACAACGCCGAGGGGATGCGCGAGGACTTCCAGCAGGCACTCAGGCGCGTCATGGAACAGTACTACGAGGCCACGCAGTTCGTCATCGTCACGCGCCAGCCTTCCTCGCTGATTCCCGCCATCCGCTCGCGATGTTTCCCCATCCCGGTGCCGTCTCCAACGCCCGAGCAGCTCGTCGGCGTCCTCGAACCTATCGTGGAGGCCGAAGGCGTCGACTACGATGCCGACGGACTCGAATACGTCGCCGGGGCCGCGGACGGCGACATCCGTGCGGCCATCCTCGGGGCCCAGACCACCGCCGAGCAGGAGGGCGAGGTTACGATGCAGACGGCCTACGAGACGCTCTCGGCCGTCGGCGTCGACGAGCGGGTCGGCGAGATGCTGACCGACGCCGAAGCGGGGGCGTTCACCGACGCCCGCTCGACGCTCGACGACCTGCTGGTCGACGAGGGGTACAGCGGCACCGAAGTCCTGGAGGACGTGCTGACCGTCGCCCGTTCGCGGTACTCGGGTGACGCGCTGGCCCAGTTGCACCGGCTGGCCGGGGAGGTCGATATGGACCTGAAAGCGGGGACGAACGACCGGCTACACATCAGTCACCTCCTCGCGGAAATGGGTCAGCGCGCCGAGTCAGAATCGTAGATCGGGGAGTCAGAAAAATCGGAACCGCTGAATCAGGTTTGCTGTACCCAGATACGCTCACAGGCGACAGGCAGCGTCGTCGTGGACTCGTGTTCGGGATACAACATCGCCACCGTCACCGCCCGCGGCGTTGTGGCAACCACGGTCCCGATGTCGGCGTCAGGCTCGTCGAGGAGATTCCTCCCGGTCGTAGAAGTGTTGATGACTGACGATAGGCGCGCTCTCGACCGGGGAATACTCGATTGGCGTCGTTCCCGGCGGTGGCGTGGAGTCAGCGAGCGAACCGAGCGGGACGACACCGACGCCGACGGCGATTCCATCACCGTACAGTGACTTCTGCTGAAGCAGTGTCGTGAGATGGTCGGCGGCCGGATAGTTCGCCCGCATCGTTCCTCGGTCCTCGTCTGTCAGAGACGCCTGCTCCCGTTCTGGCTCTACCTCGATAGCGACAGGTTCGGCTCCGCTGAGTCGTTGCCGTTGTTCAATCGGGTCGAACGCCGAGTCGGGTGAGTCGTCCCAGAGACCGGCACAACCGCTGGCCAGCAGTGACACCGCCATGCCAGCCTGTGTGAGATACGTCCGTCGGGAGGACACCGCACTCGACGCAGCGTCAGCCGGATTGAAGTGCTTTGTGTCGCCCACACCGCCGGGCCGTCGGAAAAGACCCAAGAGAACGGCGGCCGAAGTATGGGTAGATGGTCCCCTCTTCGACACAGGTCGCCCTCGTCGCCACAGTGGTGTCGACCCTCCTCTTTGCGTGGTACGCGGGCGGCGGCCGCTGGCGCGACCGGGTCTCGGACCGCCTCCTCTATGGGGTTCCGTGGGGCACGCTGGTCGTCGTCGCGGTCAACGTCGCCTTCTACCTGCTCGCACAGGGCGGGTTCAATGACTTCACAGACCCCCTGTTTTTCCCGTATGTCTCGTGGTCGTACTTCTACCCGCTTGGGATGCTCACGGCGGGTATCGCCCACGGCTCGGCGGGCCACATCCTCGGGAACATGGCCGGGACGCTCGTGCTCGGGTCCGTCGCCGAGTACGCGTGGGGACACCGCCCGCCGAGCGCGTGGGGGGACAGGGTCGGCGGCCTCGCCGGCCGGTTCGACGTGCGCCACCACGAAGGGTATCTCGACAATCCCTGGGTACGTGCGCTGGCGGTCTTCCCGGGCGCCCTGCTTGGCTGTGCGCTCGTGACGAGTTTCCTCTCGCTGGGTCCCGGACTGGGCTTTTCAGGTGCGGTCTTCGGTATCATCGGCTTTGCCGTCGTGATGGCGCCGCTGGCCGCGGTCGTTGGTATCGTCGCGACCAGCGCGCTCGGCCAACTGGTGACGGCGCTCCGCCAGCCAATCGTCCGGGCTGGCATCGAGTCCGGCCCGCCGAGCCCGCCCGCCTGGGCCGGCATCGGCTTCCAGGCACACATGTTGGGTTTCCTGCTGGGCGTGCTCGTCGCGGTTGGCGTGCTCGTTGTTCGCGAGCGCCACCCGAGCGCCGAGCGGGTCTTCTTCGCGACGGCCGTGGTGGGGCTGGCCCAGTCGCTGTGGCTCATCTCGCTGCCCGCCGACAGTGAGACGTTCGTCCTCTACCGGGGTGCAGGGACGATACTGGTCGTGGTGTTGTCAGTACTGGTGGCAGTGGCCGCAGGCGGGCGGCGGCAGGCGCTGCCGAAACCGCTCTCGCGGTTGCCGCGGTCGCCGACGCGGCGCCAGCTCGCGGTCGTCTGGTTGCTCGTCCTCGGACTGTTCGGCGGGCTCGGTATCCTCGCCGCGGTCGTCACCGGCGAGTCCGTCGCGGCGGCCGTCGTCTCGGTCATTCTCGTGACGGTGATACTCGCCCTGCCGGCGCTGCCGCCGCTGTTGCCCGACCGCCTCCTCGCCAGTCCCATCTCGCGGCGGGGGGCCGCCGTCGGCGTCATCGCATTGTTTGCCGTGGCCGTCGGCCTGGTCGGCGTGCCCTACGGCTTCATCCTCGTCGACGACCCCGAGATCGAGGGGGCAAACGGCGTCACTGTCGGGGACTACCAGGTCGCTTACGTCGAGAACGCGACGACCGGCCACTCCGTGGCAGGTGATGTCATCGACGAGGAGGCGCTACAAAGTGAAATCAGCGGCGTTGTCGTCATCAGCGACCAGCGGGAGATGTGGACGACAGGCGTCCGCCCGGCGGCACTCGCCTTCCAGGGCAACGCCAGCCTGCAGGTCGGCGGGCTGGGCTGGCACGAGAGCATCAAGGCCCAGCGCCAGGGCTGGTCGGTCGTGGGCAACGACAGCGCATACGTGGTCGACCTGGTGGTCGACGGCAAGCGGACGCGCTCGTACACCGGCGAGGCAGTGCGGGCGGACCTGCGCGTCGACGGCCACCACCTCAGCGTCGTCCCCGGCGAGGACGACTTCGGGGTTCGGGTGACACGGAACGGGACGACGGTCGGAACGGCGACGGTCCCCGAGGTGAACGCCACGGCGACAGCGGGACCGCTAGCGTTCGTGACCGAGCAACGAGGCGGCGGGCGAGCGGTGTTCGCGGAGTCCAACGGCACCCGAATCAGGGTCGCGACCCGCGACTAAGACGGCTCCTTTTGCCCCGGCGCAGGTCGGGCGCGGCCGGAAAGTCAGCCCGGAGGACGATGCCGGTAACCCCGCCGTCGCGTTCGGCCAGCGACACATCGGTTCCGACCCCGCTGAGTTCGACGAGCGCGTCGAACGCCGACAGCGTCTTCAGTGACTGCTCGATGACCGTCTCGCGGTCGAGCCCGACCGTCGAACAGAAGGCGTCATTGACATACTGCATCGTGGCGTGTTCGTCTATGGCGACGGCGGGGTCGGGCGTGGCGTGAAAGAGCGAGCCAAAAGCGCTGCTCGGAGCGGTCGTATTGTTGGGCGAGTTGTTCCGAGAGATAGCGTCGCTCCAGGAGGGTTTCGAGTCGGCGCCCGAGGACGGACTTCTCTGCAGGCAGGGAGATGACTTCGTTGATCATATAGAGCCCGTCGATGTCCGACCACGCCTCGGGTTCGAGGTCCTCGGACACCTGCTGCTCGGTGACGGGGACGGCCGGCGCGAACCGGGGGTGGAGCCTCCTTCCAGGACTGAATCGCCTCGTGAGTGGTCAAGAACCCCTCGTCGTCAACGAGACAGAGGTCCGTCCCCGCCAGGTCCGTCGACGGGCCGGTGACAACGTCGTACGTGTCCGCGAGCCAGTCGGCCAGCAGGTCCCGGTTCCGGTCGTGTTCAAGCGGGAGTCTGACAGTCGACTCGCCGCTCGCGTTCCCGTCGGTCAGTGGCGGGTCGAACCCACCGGTCATTTGCTCACATCGGGGCCGAGAGACGGCGAACCGGTCAACAGCCCGCTGACATCCGTGAGCGGGTCGCCGACCGTGACACCGTCGGCGTCGATACTGAACGGCCGCAACGTCCGCTCGAAGGTGCCGACGCGTTTTTTCAGTACGCCGGCGACTTTGCCGATTTCAGTCCCCATCTCCGCGTACCGGAGAAAGAGGATGTTGTCGGCCAAGTAGCTGATGCCTGCCTCCGTGGGCCGGAACTCCCCGGAGACGGTCGTGACTTCGTCGAGGAAGATGACGGTCACACCCATGTTCTTCAGATACCGCCCGAGCGCGTGGAGTTTCCGGATGAGTTCCTCCTCGTCGCCCTGAATCGAGAGCGTGTACCCCTTGATGCCGTCTATCATCACGACGTTCGTATCGCGCCCTTCGACCTCCTCACGAACCATGCTCGCGAACTCCTCTGGGGAGAGGTCGAGGGGCTCGATTTCCTCGACGGCGAGGGTTCCCTCCTCGGTCATCTCGTCGACGGGGATCCCGACGGCCTCCGAGCGGTGGCGGAAGGTGCTGGCGCTTTCTTCGAACATGTAGATGACCGAGCGCTCGCCGCGGACGGCCGCCTCTGTCATAAAGAGTGACCCGGTCGTGGTCTTGCCGACACCCGTTGGGCCGCTGACGACGGTGACGGTGCCGCGCTCGATGCCGCCGTCAAGCAGCGTATCGAGGTTGTCGACGCCGGAGGGAATCGTCTCGGTGTCGAACGTCGCGGTGTGGTCGCCCGGCACCAGGACGGGGAACACCTCGATGCCGTCGTCGGAAATGGTGAGTGCGTGACTCCCGCTCTGTTTGTCCGAGCCACGGAGCTTCGGGACATCAAGCGTGCGGCCGTCGTCGTCCTGTGCGAGTTCGACGACGCCATCGGCGAGAAACTGCAGGTCGTCGTCGGGGGTGTTCTCGCTCCACTGGGAGGTAAAGAGGACGGTCGCGTCGTTCTCCTTGAGATAGCGCATGAAGGAGATGACCTGCTTGCGGAACTGGTAGTCGTCGTCGGTGAGGTAGCGAAACTGGGTAACGGGGTCCAGGAAGACGCGGTCGGGCTGGAGTTCGGCGACGCGGTCGGTAATCCGTTCGGCCATCGGGGTCTGTTCGACCTCACTGGACTCGAAGACGCTGTAGGACTGATTCTCCGTGAAGAAATCCGAGGACGGCGAGAGGTCCAGAAACTCCACGCCCGAGAGGTCGAAACCAAGCGAGGCAGCGTTGTCCCGGACCTGTTCGGTCGGCTCCTCGAGGTTGATGTACAGCACGGTCTCGTCGTCGGGGACGCCTTCGGTCAGAAAGTGTAACCCGAGAATCGACTTGCCGGTGCCGGGTTCGCCCCGGAGCAGATAGGCCCGTCCGGCGACGAACCCGCCTTTGAGTACCTCGTCGAGGCCTGCAATCCCAGTGCTGACCCGCGGGAGTTCTGTCACGAGTCACACCCCGTACATGGGGCGGCGACCGGCGTCGAGACAAAACTGTGAGAAGTCATACACGTCCGATTGGCTGCGATCGATAATATGATTTTGGTCACGGCAGTGACCATTCGGGGCCGGATCGGCCTCGCGGCGGCGGCGAGGCCTTCGAAATGCTTTTAGACCGCTCAGCGGGAAAATACAGCACAATGGACATCGATATCATTGACGAAGACGAGAACCCCATGTTACACCGGACGGATGTTCGGTTCGAGGTGACCCACGAGGAGGCCACCCCGTCACGGCTCTCCGTGCGTGATTCCCTTGCCGCCATGCTGAACAAGGACAGCGAGGAAGTCGTTGTACACGAACTGGACACGAAGTTCGGTATGCGCAAGACCATCGGCTACGCAAAGGTCTACGACGCCGCCGAGTACGCACAGGATGTCGAGCAAGACCACATGCTCGACCGGAACAAAATCGCCGCCGACGGCGAGGGCGAGCCCGAGGAGGCCGAGGAGGCATAATGCCGCGCCACGAACTCTACTCCGACGACGGCGAGGCCGAGCGCGAGCAGTGTCCCCGTTGTGGGGACGCCTTCCTCGCACAGCACGACGACCGCACCCACTGCGGGAGGTGTGGGTACACGGAGTGGGACTAGAAGCCACTTTTTCCCGCTCGGGTGTCGAGCGCCTCCGGCGCTCGCACCACTCGCGGCAAAA